>JAGRAS010000082.1 GCA_020434465.1 Bdellovibrionales bacterium
GGCCGATAATCTGCCTTCGGCTGTGATTATTGTAAATTTTAATTTTTTTGATTTTAGAGCTCTGGCAAATATTCTTTTTTTATCTTTGATTATTGCTTTGTATGGATCGGTTGCCCAAGTGTTAGTTGAGGTTGCTAAGAGCAGTGAGCCAATTATTAGAGGTTTTAATCTCAATTTCATTTCGAAAAACTTCTTTTTCTACCAGTCTCAAAGAAAACCCCACTACTCTTAAGCTGTTGCTATAAAGTAGCGGGGTTTCTTCATATAGAGCTTAAGATTATATCTTAAGCTCTAATTACTGTTTGACTAGCAAACTAATATATTCGAAGGCACACCTGATGAAGTAGCTACGTTACCATCATGTAAGCTTTGAGTTTGCTTTTTAAACTTCTTAAGTTTAACTCTAGCCCCTTTCTTCTTAGCTTTCTTAGCAACTTTATTTGCAAGAAGTCTAAGTTGATCAGATGCATCAGTGTATCCACCAGTAGCAGAAGTTGTGCTTGCATTTACGCAAAGGCTTCCTGTGTTTCCGCTACAAGAAAGCGCATTTGATGGAAGGTCAATCCAAGTTGCAGTCCAACCAGCTAGGTAAAGCGCATTAGCGGAATCTCTAAAGCTACGAGTCTGCTTTCTGCTTCCACCAGCTTTGCGGAACTGTCTTGAAGATTTCTTAACTAGGGATTCTAGTTCAGAAAGCCCTCCGTCCATTTCAAGTTGGATTGGAGCTAAGTCAGATGTATTACAGCCGAAGTCGAATTCAGCTTCAACTGCTCCGATATCACAACGTGCAGCGCCAGTTGGAGTACCAGACTGAGCCCTGGCAACACCTCTTTGGTCTTCACCTTCGCAGCCAATAGCAGCTCTAAGTTGCGAGCTTGATGTTGCAGCTGCTCCAGCATCCACAGCAGGGCTTCCTACTAGTGGAGCATGAGTGAATGTTGAGCCACCATTATCTTGGAGTGGTCCAAGTTGTGGATCAAGTGGTGTTTCAGGCGTTCCAACTTGGTCACCATCTATAGGCGTAAACTCAAATCCACTTGGGTCGCCTACAAGGTTAAATCCATTTGAAACAATGCTTGCTGGAGTAATAAAACCACAGTCAAAAAATGGAGGAATCTCAGCAGTTGACGTGTCATTATCCATGTCTTCTGGAGTTTCACAAACAAATACCCAAGCATCTGGTGCATAGACATTTGCTGAATAGCCTGTTGGTACTTCACCATTTGCTGTGTCATCAGACATGTCATCTGGATTAAAGTTTGCACAAGCTTCACCATCAATGTTTCCAGCTAAGATTGTATTTTCAATTTCAACCTTACCAGAAACAATTGACATACCGCCTCCTTGCGAAAAGTAGGCAGCGTCAGAGCAGTCATATGACATTCCCATTTCCATTGGATCTCCAACCTGAGTTATTGTCTCAGTAGAGTTTAGATGGATAGTTGAATTATTGAACACTCCAAATGTTACTTCAGTGCTTTCAGTCTCAGTAGAAACTGCCTCTATTGCTCTTGCCATTGATGGCCTGTTTGGACGGTTTTCATCATTAGCTTGAGCAACTGAAGCTGATCCCATTCTCTTTAAAAGCTCAGGACCTACAGCTTGATAATAACCGCCACCACCACCTAGTTGGCCACTGTTAGTGCTAATTGTGCTGTTTATTCCAGTAAACAAACCGCCATAGTTAGCAATACCGCCAGTAAACGGTGCTGAGTTATTTGAAACAGTTGAACCATGAAGATCAAAAGTTCCTAGAAGCTCATCAGTACAATAATCATATGTACCAATAAAGTTAATACCACCAACAGAAAAGCCAGAAGTGTTGGCATCAACTGTAGAGTTAATAACTTCCAGATTACCCATTCCTGCTAAGATACCCCCTGCATAGTATTGTGCAGAGTTACCAGAAACAGTTGAGTTTACGATGCTAAGCACTCTTGTTGGAAGCGGAGGAAGATCTTCAGAAGCTTCTGCGATATCTTCATCGTCATCTTCATCATCTATGCAGTATTCGTTTCTTCCATAGTATTCAGATTCACTTAAACCGTAGTAGCTAATACCAGCACCTTCACCAGTATAGTAATAGTAATTGTCGCTACCAACTTCATTTTTATCAACGTGAGAATCATTAATAGTTAGGTTTCCGAAATACCAGGCGATACCAGCTCCTTCATACATAGCTTTGTTTGAGTTAACTGTACTACCATTTAGTATTTGACCGTTAGTGCCTTCTGCAGCAATACCGCCACCAACAGCGCACGCTTCATTAATTTCCATAGCTTGAGCTTGTTGGTTCATAACGTTTGTTTCAGAATCAACACAGTTGTTATCAACACTACTGTTGTTAAGTACTAAATTAAGAAACTTTGGATTCTCTGGAGTTTCTTCAATCGGTAAAGTTTCAGAGGCGTCAGCTAGATCATTACAGTTTCCTCTTGGGGAAATAAAAATACCACCCCCATAAACGTAATACCCAGTATTACCAGAAACTGTGCTGTTATTAAGTGTTAAGTTCCACTCAGAATAAATACCAGCGCCTCGGCAATAAGGATATGAAACGTTATTTAAAACGTTCATGTCATTTAGTGTAAGGTTTGCAAGATCATTGTAGATTCCAGCTCCATCACAACTCATTCCATTTTGTATTGTAAAGTTGTTAAGAGTTACGTCAACTTCGGATAAGCACTCTTCGCCTTCACTAGCAAGTCCGATAAAAATCAGTATACCTCTATCAATTGATAAAACTCTTGTGCCTTCCGAGCCGTTTAAAATTGTTCCATTACCATTAACTATAGTTTCGTCAGACAAATTTAAGTCTCCACAGAAAGTATCGTCGTATGGAAGGCCAGGATTCATAGTGTCGTTTTCTAGAACGGCTCCTTCTACGCAGTCACTAAGATTTATTACGCCGCCTGGCAATTCAATAATGTCAGCTCCATTACCTGCTGTACAATTATCATAAGCAAGGTCTTGGTTAGCTGAAGCGAATGCCTCACGAATTGAGCAGTTGCCATCATTAACAACAAAATCGTCATTTGTATCGACTACAATAGTTGCTGCTAATGCGGGGTTAATAACAAAGAATAAAGTGAATATCGCTGTGGATAAACAGCAGATAATGTTACGGCGCATGGTAGTTCCTCCTTAAAAAACTCCTTGGCGGCTAAACAATATTTATAGCAACATGGATATAACTCTGTTAGCCAAATGTGCGGACAAGTAAACACGTTTTATGGATCTAATTCAAGTTTGGCCGGGTAGTTTAGCTTTGATTTGCTTAATTTATGGACTGTCAAAAAAGAGCTAAGTTATTAAAATTTATATGATTTGATGTTGGCGCTAGTTAATATACTAAGATTTATTATTTTTTAGTTTAGAAGAGTCATTCTGGGCAATAAAAGGTGAAATTTGCCATTTTAATTAGCTAGCCTATTATGCCAACCATGTCAGAAAAGATTTATTTAATAGATGGGTCTGCTTATATATTTAGAGCCTATTACGCTGTTGCTCCACTAACTAATAGCAAAGGATTTCCAACTAACGCTCTATATGGCTTTACCCGAATGCTAGTTAAGTTACTAGCTGAATGCGATTCAAATCATTTAGTGATGATTTTTGATTCAGGAAAAAAAACATTCCGAAATGACCTTTATAGTGAATATAAAGCAAACCGGTCAGAGTGTCCTGAAGATTTAGTTCCTCAAATGCCAGTTTTTCGTGAAATTTCAAGTGCGCTTGGAATGTCAGTATTGGAATTAGAGAATTATGAAGCTGATGATGTTATTGGCACTTTAACTCATCGTTTAGATAAAGAAGGGCATGAAGTTGTAATTGTAAGCGCTGATAAAGATCTTATGCAGTTAGTAAATGATCGAGTGTCGATGTGGGACACGATGCGTGACAGAAAATATGGTGTAAAAGAAGTTGTAGAAAAATTTGGAGTGCCGCCCGAAAAGGTAGTTGAGATTTTAGGTTTAACTGGAGATTCTTCAGATAATATACCTGGCTTGAAAGGGGTTGGCCCGAAAACTGCAACTCAGTTAATTGAAAAGTTTGGCACTGTTGAGAATTTGATTAAAAATATTTCTGAAATTGAGTCTGATAAAAATATCAGAGGTAGAAAAAAAATTGTCGAGAACTTAGCAAATGATTCTGATATTTTAAAACTTAGTAGGAAACTTGTTGAGATAGATTGTGACGCTCCAGTTATTTTAACTCTTAATGATTCGCAGAAAAGTTTAGGCGAGTTAACATCGTCTGAGCTTGTTGAAATTCTTTCTTTAAAAGGTGCTAAACAAGATGAGTTAACAGAGCTTTTTGAGCGACTTGATTTTCAATCTTTACTTAGGGATTTAAAGTTACCTGTTAAATCAAGTAATGAATTAAAAGAAAACTCACAATATAAGCTTGTAAAAAAGGCCGATTTTCCTGATTTTTTAAATGGGATCAAAGCTGCTAATAGCTTTGCTTTTGATGTAGAAACTACGTCTTTAAAGGCTCATGAGGCAGAACTAATAGGAGTTGCTTTTTGCTGGGATGATAGTCTTGCATATTATTTGCCACTTACTCATGCAAAAGAGTCTGCTGATTTTGTAACTTTGCATGAGTTTTGTTCAGAAATGCGAGAAGTTTTTAGTGAGACTTCGATAAAAAAAATTGGGCAAAATCTTAAGTTTGATATTTCAATTTTAGAGCAACAAGGCCTAAGTGTTAATGGTTTAGGCTTTGATACTATGCTGGCTTCTTACTTGCTGCGTCCTGATCGCGGCTCTCACAATCTTACAGCGCTTGCAAAAGAATTTTTAAACGCAAAGATGGTAGAGTTTTCAGATATTGTTCCTGAAGGTGAAACCTTTGCTTCTGTTCCTTTAGAAGCAGCATTGGATTATGCCGCTGAAGATGCGCACTACACTTGGTTAATTTCAAAAAAATTAGAAGAAAGATTGTCTGCTGAGGACTTAGTAGAAGTATTAGCAAAAGTTGACCTACCGCTTGTGCCTGTGCTGTCCAGAATGGAGCTTGCTGGAATTTCGATTGATGTTGATCTGCTAGCAAGTTTGTCTGAAGAGTTTGCTCAGCGTTTGCTTGAACTTGAGCAAAAGATTTATGCAGAAGCAGGTTGCGAGTTTAATATTAATTCTCCAAAACAATTGTCAGAAGTTTTGTACGATAAGTTGAATATCCCCACAAAGGGCTTAAAACGTACAAAAACTGGGGTTTCTACGAATCAGGCAGTGCTTGAAAAATTAAGTTATGACTATGAAATTCCAAAATTGATTTTGGATTATAGATCTATTCATAAATTGAAGAGTACTTATGTTGATGCTTTGCCTAGTCAGATTTCTCCAGTAACCGGGAGATTGCATACTAAACTTAATCAAGCAATTACAGGTACTGGGCGGCTTTCAAGCTCAGATCCAAACCTTCAAAATATTCCAATCTCATCATCTGAAGGAAGAAGAATACGAGAAGCCTTTGTTCCTTCAAAGGGAAATCTTTTGCTTTCAGCGGATTATTCGCAGATCGAATTAAGAGTTCTTGCGCATATGTCTAAAGATGAAAATTTATCTTTAGCTTTTAAGAATAATATTGATGTACATGCAAAGACGGCTAGGGATATTTTTGCTATTCCGCCTTTAGTTGAAGTTTCTGCTGTTGAGCGTCGCGCAGGTAAAACAATAAATTTTGGAATTGTATATGGTATAAGCGCGTTTCGATTAGGTAGAGAATTAGGTATACCACTTTCAGTAGCTAATGATTATATTTCTGAATACTTTGCTAATTATTCAAGTGTAAAAAAATACTTTGCTGAACTAGAAGCTCAAAGTGAATCGCAGGGTTTTGTGACTACTTTGTTTGGTAGAAAAAGATTTCTCAAAGATATTGATGCAAGTGGTAGAGATAAAAACTTTTTAAAGCGAGTTGCGATTAATGCACCTATCCAAGGCACTGCTGCTGATATTATAAAGCTTGCAATGATATCGCTTGATGCAAAGATTAGGTCTGATAAGTTGCCAATTAAGCTGGTTCTTCAGATCCATGACGAGCTTTTGTTTGAAGTTGAAGAAAGTTTTTCTAGCCAAGCTATTGAAATTATTAAGTCCGAAATGGAAAATGTAATTAAATTGAACGTTCCGCTTGTAGTTGACGTCGGAGTAGGTAGTAATTGGAAAGAGGCGCATTAAATCTAAGTAAAACAGGGTTTTGTGACAACTAAGGGATTTGAAGAAAAAGAGCTAGTTCGCTTAGCAACAGCTGGGGATAAGGATGCCTTTAGGCAACTTGTTGAACGCTATCAAAACCGTGCATTCACAATTGCATTCTCTATTACAAAATCACACGAAGAGGCTGAAGATATTGTTCAAGAGTCTTTTGTAAAAGCCTATCTATCATTGAAGAAATTTAAAGGAGAATCGTCTTTTTATACGTGGCTTTATAGAATTGTTTATAACATGTCGATTGACGCAACTCGCCGCAAAGCAAGAAGGGGTGGCGAGAGTTTGGAATTTGATGAAAGTCGTGATGCTGGTGAAATAAGTGGACAAGCTGTTGTTGGTTCAGTTGAAAATCCTCAGGAGGCATATTTGAGGAATGAAACTGGAAATAGAATTCAGAATGCTATTAACCAACTTTCAGAAGAGCACAGAACAGTTATCGTTTTACGCGAGTTTGATGGAATGAGTTATGATGAAATTTCTGATGTGCTTGGTATTTCAAGGGGCACTGTGATGAGCAGGATTCACTATGCAAGAAAATATTTGCAAAAAGTTTTGCTGGCTGAAAACCCTGATGAGATTGAAGATGATGGGAATGATAGAGTTTTATCTGCAAAAGCAGAGGCTAGTTTTTCGTTTCCCTAATAGATTTTTTGATTGGATGTTTTTGTTGGAATTGTATTAACAGGATTATTGATATGAAACAGTTATCGCAAAAAGAAGAAAAACTCCTGGAGCAGTATTTTGATGGAGAGAGTGGATTTTTTGCCCGCAGGCGAGCTAAACGATTATTAGGCTCTAATCAAGCAGCCAATTCTTATCTTAATGGTTTGCATGAGCTTTCTAATAATTGCAAAGAAGCAGTTTCAGCTAGTTTTGATAATCTTATGCCGAAATTGGACTTATGGAATAAGATTTCCGCAAGAATAGATCAAGAA
>JAGRAS010000083.1 GCA_020434465.1 Bdellovibrionales bacterium
TCGCATACAGTGAAAGAGCGAATTATGACTCTAATTTGACCAATTACAAACAGCAGTCCAATTCCACTTATTATACTTGAATATCTGTCACCTAAAATATCTTTCAAAAATAAGATAACGGGGAATACAAGCAGTAAATTAAGTATAATATGAAAATTGCTATCAGAATCATAAAATACGAAATGCGTGATAATTAAAGAAGTAACTATAGTCAGTAAGGTTGGGTTATCATAAAGACTTTTAAAGGAAGCTTCAGCAAAAGTAGATTTTCTAATAGTTCTAACAAGTAAACTGGTAAAAATAATCAGACCGAATAATAAATAAATTCTATTAGAATTTTGCTTTAAATAAGCTTCAGTTCCATTTAGCTGTGCACCAAGAAGGGAGTAGATAAGTTTATAATCAAAGTTAATCACATTATTCCAGTAAATTTTGGAAAACATGGAATTATCTTCTTTAGTAAAAAGAGCCTGTTTAAATTCAATCCGAGCTTCAGACAATAGCTCTCTAAATTCTCTAATTTTTGCTAAGCCTTCATTATATTTTGCTTGCAATAGAATTAACTTATTTAATTGAGTCTCTGCTTCGAGTTTTGATTTTTTGATTACATCAAGACCTTGTCTTACTTCTTCAATAATAGCTTTTGAATCTGCTCGAGCCTGGAAATTTTCATAAGCAGTTTGCCATCTTTCTTCTAAGATTTGGAATTGACTTGCATGGCTTGAAAAGTTTTCTCCAATCTTTTTTACTTCTTTATTGTTGTTCTCAATTTGATTTTTTAAGTCAACTAAAGGTTGTTCTATTTTATTTAGATCATCAGTGCTAAACGCAATTTTTTGTGAGACCTCTTTTTTTGCAATCTTTGCTTTGCGTTCTAAGTCTTGAGAGATGTTTAAATATTTATTCTCAAAAGCTTCAAAGTTATGATTTTTGACTAATTCTGAAAATTTCTCTTGAGCAGCAGATAGTTTTTCAAGTTCTGAAACAAAGGTATCGATAGTGATTGGCTTATTTTTGTTAGCTGTATTTTCTTCTATAGGAGTAGGGGTTACTTCCTGAGCAATAGAAATGGCCGGTAGGAGTAGGAAAAAGACAATGAAAATACTTTTGAATGCTTTCACGCAAACATCATATAATATTATCAATTATGGGCAAGTTCTAATGCTCGTTTGATTTGGTAGCTTCCTCAGGATTTAAGCGTAATTTACGCTGTTCTCTAAGGAAATCTAGTTGAAAGTTATTTTCATCTGATACATTAGATCCAAACGTGTTTAATTCTTTATCTAGCTGGCTTTTAGCTCTGTTATATTCAATTATTGCAGATTTAGTTTCTTGTGAATCTTTGTCTTTATTCCATTCATTTTCTAGTTTTTGAAAAGCTATTTTTGTTTGAGTCAACTCACTTTTTGCAAACTGTTGTGTGGCATGGTTTTGTTCTGCAAGATGAACTTCGTCAAAGGCCTTTTGAATTTCAGGATCCCTTGCGCTACAAGCACTTAAACAAATGATAGTTGAAGAAATAAAAACTAAGTTGAAAACAGCTTTTATATTAATTGAGTTTTTTGAAGGGTTCATATTAACTTAATTTATACTTATTAAATGAGAAAAGTCCAATTTAGAGTGCGCTGTTCTTATTTACTGATGACACTTAGCTTATCTCAACTCAACTCTTGTAGTCTCAATCGATAAAAAAAGGCGCCTATAAAAGGCGCCTTTTTTCTAAATGAGAAAGCTGAGCTTTCTTATTAGAAAGTGTAATAAATGCTTGGGATAACAAAAGCACCATCTAGATTGATGTCACTTCCACTTGCTCCGTCAACTTCAGCCCAAAGGTAACCACCTTCAACTGATAGTCCCCAGCTTTCATTGAAGTCATAAGCCATTCTAGCTGATGTATGGAATCCTACACTTGTTTCACTTACATCATTAGCAGTATGGATAAGATCTGGTCCAACTCCAACATAAAAATTGAAGTTATCATTAACTGGCATTACATACTCAACTGAGAAAGGAATTCTGAAAAATGAAGCATTAACTTCTTTTCCTGGGAATTCAGCATTTCCAAGTGCAGCAGCTTGCTCTAAATCAATGTGACTTGCTTCAAATCCTAGTCTAAGATTTAAAGGTCCACCCGCACAGTAAATATCTAGGTAAACTCCACCGCCTAAATCATTATCTTCATCATCAAAAAAGTATACTGGAACTCCAGCACCAAGTCTTGTATTCCAGCATGAACCGTCAGAAGCTGCACGTTCATTAACAGGAATAGTTTCTTGGTATGCTTCTGATGGTGGAGCATCAGCATAAGAAACTTGGCTAGTTGTAACAGCCAACACGCCCGCCCAAAGAATTAACTTTGCTATAGTTTGAATTTTGTTTTTCATTTTAAACATCCTCCCAGAGATATCCTATCGTATAATAGTCATCTCGTCTTGACTTTATAACGCTGAATAGTAGAGAAATCTACAAATTCTTAGGTAACCTTTATATAAGTCTTCATCGGCTTAAGCAATGGAGATTAGTAGCTTAAAAGTTAAAAAGTATGTTGTTTTCTTTAGAGTTAATTTATTTCGCTAAAATTTAACTTACTGAAATAATTGAAGATTTTATATTGCTCAATTTTGAGCGATTTAAAAGCTAAATAAACTAGGTTTAAGAAAAACTCATTTTGATTTAGAGCTGAGTTTAAAGATTACAATTGAAATTATCCAAAAAAGGCAAATTAATACAATTAAAACTGAGAGCCATCTAAAAGTTAACGCGCTAGAAAGGAACAGGATTAGCAAGGCGCCAAGAATTTTAAATGTTCTATATCCAAACATGTCAATCCAGGGCTTCATCAAATAAACTAACTTGGAACCTTGATCTAAATATAGAAGCTCTTTTGCGGCTCTTCCGATTGAATAAGAAAAACCTCTATCAATAATTTTTAACATTGAATTTGAAGTTAAGCTGTTACTAGTAGAGTTGAAAACTGCAGCAATCATTATGATTAATGGTTGCAAAATAAGACTAGTCCATAAACCAATTTTTTTTAGCATTAAAGGAAGAATTGTTAAATTAATAAAAAGAGCTAAAGAACTAATTAAGGTAAAAACATTTGCAATGTATTGAGTTCTTTCTTTTAGACCTAAAATAGAGTTTTCTACATTCTGTAAAAAAAGATATTCAACTAGTGGTTCAATAACTTGTGAAATTAGCGAAAGACAAATTAATAACTTCACAGCAGGTATTTTTAGAGATTTTTTCAAAGAGTCATTGTCTATTTCTTTTTCTTTATTAAGTTGTTCTGTTTTTGACCAAATACTAGTTTTAAAACCGATTTGAGCTAGTATCAAAGAACAAATAAAAAAGAAGATAGCTATAAAAATTAAATCAAGAGTTGTTGTATTATTTAATTGTAAATATTTAGCAGCAATTGCGCTTCCTGCAATTGCACCTAATGTGCTTCCACTAGCGATAAATCCATACCATTTTTTGCCCTCGCTATTTTTAAAAACAATATTATTAACACTCCAAAAATTTTCTACTAAAATCACAATAAAAATATCTATTAAAATATAAAAGAAAATTGAATTTGTTAATGTTGCATTTGCTAATAGAACCCAGAGGAAAAAAAGTAGTAAGCTAAAACTAATTGTCGAACCAGCAAGAACTTTTAGCGGAGGAAAGTTTTTAAAGCCCCACTGAATAATCGGAATCAATAAAGATAAAACTAGGGCAGATCCTAACCATAAGAAAGGTAAGTTTTTTGCGCCTGCAGTTTCGACAAAGAGAGTGCGACTAATTGGTTTTACTTGGTAATAACCTGCAAGCAAGCAAAATGAGTAAGCATTAAGTAGCAGCGCGTCTTTTATTCCAGGTATTTTCGATTGAGAGTTCAAGTTAAGTTTTACATTAAATGCAGATCAAAGTAAGCTAGCATTGTTTTTTACTAGAGCAAGAAGACACTTTAGAAATCATAATAAACGATGAACTTTTTATATCAAGAGCGCAATAGTTTTAGAAATAAAAATCTTTGTATCATTTTTTTTAGTATTCTTCTTTTTTTTAATTTTTTAAATCCAATATTTGCAGAAAATAAAGTATCTTATGAAGTTGATAGAAATAGAGATATTCACTTGCAGTGCGGTCTAGAAAAAATCATATCAGAACTTGAACTTTTTGAATCCGCAAAAAAAGGTGATGTTGCAATCTCTTTAGTTGATATCAGTTCAATTTCAAAACCAAAGTTTGCTGGAATAAATAGTATGCAAATGGTTTATTCAGCAAGTTTGCCAAAAATAGCAATTTTGTATGCAGCATTAAAAAAAGCCGAGCAAGGTAAGTTAGAATGGAATGATGAGATACAAGCGATGGCAGAAGCAATGATCCAGCATTCTGCTAATCAAGAAGCTACTGAACTATATTATATTGTTGGACCAGATTATATTAATACTCTACTAAAATCTGACAAGTGCGCTTTGTATTCTGCCAGCAATGGTGGAGGCATTTGGGTTGGAAAGGAATATGGCCCTGGTGAGGCTTGGGAAAGGGAAGAAGTTTGTACGCTTTCTCACGCAGCTAACCCAATTCAAGTAGCACGCTTTTATTATTTGTTAGAAACAGGCGAGCTTCTTTCATCTCCTTGGTCAAGAAAAGCTAAGCTAATTCTTAGTGGAACTGGGCTAAGACATAAGTTCATTGCTGGACTAGATTATTGTTGCCCAGGGGCTGAGTTTTACAGAAAATCTGGAAGTTGGGGAAGTTATCATTCTGATAGTGCGTTAATAAAATACGATGGTTATGAGTATATTTTAGTAGGTTTAATTAATCACCCAAAAGGTGATCAGATGCTTAGAAATTTGACAATCGAAACAAATAAACTAATCAAAACTTATGAAGACAATGATGCTATATGCCGCCCATATTTTGAATAAATCGATGAATTTCGTCTGCTAATTGGCGGTGCAGCTCTTCAGAATCTTTTCTTAAAATATTTGAAGAAATAATGCTGATATATTTATATCTAGGGTTTTCGGCTGGACTTTCTATCAAAGATATAGAGTTAAGTAGGTTAAGTTTGTTCCCACGGTACTTACCACAAATGAAGCCCGCTTCCGGCCTACAGCTATATAAAGAGCCAGATTTAAAATAAACTGCACTTTCATTTAAGATAGGAGCTGCAGCATACCTAACTCTTTTTTGAGTCGAATAAAGCAATCTTTTAATTTCAAGACTTGAAAAGTTATCAACTATTTTACCTTTTTCTAGGTTCCATAAAAAATCAGCTAAGCCTCTAGTTGTTGCTGTGCTGCCTACACCAGGAAGAATTTTTTTTGCATTTTTTGTAAAAGCACTTGCCTGATACATTTGAGTGCTTTGTGTAGTAAAGAACCTTCTTATAAAACTTTTTCGCATTAAATTAGCAAGTTCTGAGCTACTTGCATTTAGAAGAAAGTTTTCTTCTTCCTGCGTACTAACAGGGTAACTATTTTTAAAAGCATTCATAAGTATGACTTCTCTTATTACCATACTTGCAGCTGCATTTGAGCTGGCAGAAAGCATCCAGTCTAAATAAGTCCAGATATTTGCAGTGTCTCCAATCTGGAGCGGACGGTAGTAAATTTTACGATTTTGTAGATCCCAAAATGGGACATCATGAGTGTCACCATCAACAAAATCAGTAGCACTTATCAGTTTAGTCTTTAGAATCTCACGTCTTTTACTGATAGAATCTGGATAGAGCTCAGCAAGACTTGCAAACAAGGAAGCTGCAACGAAGATTTTACCAACACTACCAGGTATAAATGAAGCATTATCATTACTGCTGATGTAAGAGGCATTGTTTACATCTGAAAAGTCAATAATAGAAGCAGATATGCCGCTTGCATTCATACTTGAAAGTAATTTAAGAAAATTTTCTTGCTTAAATGCTTGTGAATGTAAAATCACTCCGGGCTTATTTTTCAACGAAAGGTTTATTTCTGCTAAACCTAGCATAGCTCCTGTACCAATCTCTTCTTTGCTCGTGGCAGTAGGTAAAGAGTGGAAATATCCTTCAAGTCTAGTAATTCCAGTTTCATCAAATCCATCTAATGGATAAGCAAAAGCTGAGTTTGTAAAAACTATTAATGACAAAATCAAAGTAAAAATAAAGTTTTTACGCATATTAAAATCTGGCAGTAAGAGGAATGCTTTGTTCCGGTTTAGTTTGCTTGTCCAATGACTTAAGAAAAGGGTGGAATTCTGAGTTTTTATTTTTAACATATGGTCTTACTTGAAAAAGATAAAGTTTATTTCCGATAAACCCAAATTCAACATCAAAAGGCAGTTCCTTGCCATCAGAATCTTCGAATTCATCGAAATTTCTGTAAAGATTTTTTACAAACTTGTGAAGTAAGAGCAGTTGTTCTACTGATAGCACTCTACGATCACTTACTTGTTTTATTTCTACTCCACCTGAAGGGTGGATAATGCTCATTTTTCGTGCTGTTGATTCAGATAATAATTTTACTTTCCCAGATTCTTTATCAATAATGACAGTTTCAGAGTTTTGTGCAGCTACAGCTCCGCCAACTCCATAGTTTGTGGCAACAGTAAACTGGCTTTTATCTCCATTTTCTATGTTTTCTGTAATTAACACTCCAGATACTTCAACAGGTACTGTTTTGTGTAAGAGCACAGATACAAATACATCTTGTGGATTACTTAAGTGTTTACTTCTCCATAAATACGCTCGCTCAGAGAACGGAGAAGCCCAAACTTTAAGAATTGCATTCAAAATATTATGAAACCCAACAACATTTGGAATTGTCTTGTTAAGTCCTGCGCCAGTGAAGTCTGGCAAGTCTTCTACATTGGTGTCACTTCTAACAAAGATTCCATAGCTTCCGTCGGCGCCAAAGTTTTCTTGCAAGGCATTTGCAAGTTTATTTTTAAACTTTTGACTGAATTTAATAGATTCAATTGCGTTTTGAATTTTTGCAAGTTGATATGAAAGATTGTTGCGATTTATCGCCTTTAGCTCTTTATTAATCCAATCATGTAAATTAGTAACATTATTTACAGGTGCATTTAAAGCTTCAGCAAATAAGCCAAAAGGAACAACGATGGCATTCGATACATTATCTGGGAATTCG
>JAGRAS010000084.1 GCA_020434465.1 Bdellovibrionales bacterium
GGCGTACTTGTATATTGAAAGGAGTCTGCAAGAGGTAATCTTATCTGGTGAAAAAAGTGAGTTGGATAAAATACGTAAGAAAGCCATTAGTATCCTGAAAGTAAATCGAGTGGCCTACCTTTCTCATGAGCATTTTCTTAGTTTAACAAAAGCCTGGAATAAAAACCTAAGTAAAACTATTCACAGTGCAATTGGTTCGACAATTATTATACCAAATTTATGCTTAGAATCTAAAAATAAATCATTTCAATTATTTTTAGATATCACTAAGCTATTGATTTTAGATAACGTAATAGCTGATGAAAAGACTGAACAGGTTGCAAACCTAACTTAGATAAAATAAACAAAAGTTCTAGCGTCTACCAAAAAATTTGCGGCGCCAACGAGCAAAAAAATCTCTTAAGAAAAATTTAGTGGTTCTTCTCTTATTGTTAAGCCAGAGTAATACATAACCTCCATTACCAAGAAAAAACCTCAGTAAATTAGCTCTGTAATTGGGCAAAAAACAGAACAAGTGTGTTAGCATATGGCCTTCAGTTTTTACAAATTGTACTCCTGAATGTTTAGGAAACTCGCCAGGAAAATCACCGTAACTTGGAATGGACTTACCTTGGCGTCTTTGAGTTTCTATAACTCTAAAAGCTCGCCAGCGCTTTTCAGAAGACATATGACTGTTGCAGGTTAAAGCTTCTTTTACTGTTACATCCTTGGCAATAATCTTGCCACTAGATAAAAGAGAGTTGTACGCCTCCATCCCTCGATCACTACGAATCAAACCAAAACTCCAGCCTTTATAAAAATCAACATCGTCTTCTGGTGGCGCCATCCAGGGATCTCCAACCGAAATATCAGCAAATTCAGAAAGCGCATCAAAACAGGTTAGACATCTTGGAGGTGTATACAAACGATATAGTATATTTATCATTTCCATTGAGGAAGGTCGGTAACCTTCTTTATTACCAAAATAAACAGGATAAAAGCTACCGTCTTTTAATTCAATATGCGGAGCTCCTGGGTGCTTCCCAATTCTTGAAATAAATTTCTGGGTATCATCTGCTTTATCGCCCAAAGATTCCCAAATAATTTCAAAAGCTTCATGTTCAATTGCGGCGTGACAAAACAAACCTATAGTTAAAACTACTCTTTCTCGAATTCTCTCGTCTAGCTTGGCAGCTTTTTCAAAGCCGTGTATCTGGCAAGGTAAACCAACTAAAGCATACTTTCCTGGAATCTGCCTAATTTCTGAAAAAACAGAATTGGTTGGAGAGATCGCGTATTTTGATTTTACCGTCGCTAAAATTTCTTCTTTGGTTCGAGCAACTACTGGCTTACCCTTCCATAATACTTTCTCATCAGAAGCTATTAGAATCGCACCATCAATTACCCCTGTTTCAAGAAGGTGTAAAAGAAGCCCTGTTACCAAGCCTCCACTTGTAGATTTTTCTTGCAAGTCACTAACTGTTGAATGAGCAATTAAAGCTTTTTTAAAACTTCCATGGGTGTTTTTTAAATTTTATGTTTTTCCAAATTTAGCTTCAAAGATGCCTTGATAATCAAATTCATCTCCGGGGCAAACTTTTACGCAAAGATCGCAGTCTGTGCAGGCAGAAAGGTTTTTAACAAAAGGGAATTCCTGATCATCTAAAGCTAAAACTCCAGTGGGGCAAATTCCTACACAGGATCCACATCTATGGCATAGGCCTCCAGAGACAATTTGAGATAAACTCCTAAGTGCCCTAGGCGGATCGCTTTCCTTTTCTGGTGGCCAGCTCATTGGATCTGAAAATGGGCTTTGAGACCTTAATGTGCTAGTTTCAGGTAAAATATTTAACAATGCTGATTTTCCCATTGCAAAGGAGCCTAGCCTTATTCAATCTCTGTGACAAGATAAGGCTCTGCTTAGCTGCTAAGAGCTTGAATTATTTTTCTTGCAAGGCCTGTAATATCATTTTCAGGAAGAGCTTTGTCAGAACTTGCATTATGACCATTGAAAGAATTCACAGGAAAAAATGAAAACCTCCCAGTTGGAGACTTTTCTGCAAGATCTCGCCCTATCTGGCAGACATCATTATCAACTAAAGCTTGATAACATAAAAGTGAAATGTTTTTTGCTAATTTAATTCCCGGAAACTTAAAGATAGTGTCTATTTCTTCAGCAGAAAAAACAGATCTTAACAAATCTTGGTAATAAAAATCTCTCCAAAAAAAACCTGATAAAACACGATCAAAACAACTTTCAAGAGCTGGGTAAGAGAAGAATGATTCCATAACATTTATTGGAAAAGTGTTAGTCCAAATTACCATTCTAAATCCCGCCGCTTTTAATTCAGCAAGCTCTTCTAGAATACCTGGTCGAAGATCTCTATCGACTCCTCCGGTAAGAGTCCCATCAAAATCAAAAGCAATTGTTGGTATTTGTCTCGCGACTTTTCTTTCCTCTTCAAAAAAAGCTTTAGCATTTTCATTTTGTAAAAACTTAGCCTCAATTTCAGGGCTTAATTGAAAAGGGTTTGGCATTCCAATTTTAATTTGCCGGTATAACAAATGAATAAAATCTACTAATTGTTCTTCAGTTTTAAGATTAGCTAATAACTTAGTAATTTGATCATTTGAAAAAGCTAGCATTCCCCAGTCAGCCCTAAATCCAGATGGCCTAGTAATACTAAGGTTTCGTATACTCTTTTTATCTTCAGTAAAACTTATAAGTGTTCCCGCAATATCAACTTCTTGGATACCATTACTTATATCTGGACTACTGCTTTTTCTAAGTGGAAACATAAATGAAAATTTACCATGTTATTGATCCTAAGCAATTTTATAGGTTGCTCGTGTATTCCTTTACTACAGAATGTAGTTTCTTAAGACAATTCTATAACTTACTGTAATAGTTGTATTTTTATTTAAAATCAGTGTTATGTTTAAAAACTTAAATGTTTATCTTTTTCTGAGGCTTAAAGATTTTAAGCACTTAGCATTGGCAAGCTCCTTGCGATATTAAAATTCAAGCACAATCGACGCCCCCAAAATCGCAGAAAAAAAGGGCTGTTTGTTGGATTGCCTAAAGTTAAGTATGATGAATATTGCTCAAGAAAACTCAAAGAGAGTTTTTAAAAGGAGGAACTGAATTGAGCAATGCAATTTCAAATACTTAGCTAAGTTTGTGTCATGGTATGCAAAAGCACAAAAAATTAGGATGTTTTTTAATAACATTCTTATGAAACAAAGGGTTTAAAACACCCCATAACTAAAGTAGAAACTCGCAATTAATGAGGTGAAAATGCAAGATAATATTATTGAACGTTTATTTTCTTCTTTTACAGAACTTGAAACAGCAATAAAAGGTGCAAAGCAAACTCTGGAAGAGAAAAATTCTGTACCAACTGAAGTGATAGAGCGTTTAAGTTCCTATGATGATATTTTGGAAAAGCAAAGAGTAATGGCTACAAAGTTATGCGATCACATTAATAAAGGTGAATGGGATGAGGTAGGCAGACAAGTGAACTTAATTAATGGCTTGTCACAACTAATTAGAGACGATGCCAGAGCAATACTTAAATCTATCGCTACTGGAGACAAACTCTCTGATACTGAGAAGACAAATTACTGTTAAAACTCTTGCTCAATTAAGTTTTTGTTGGGATGCTCCCTTGTGGGGCATCCCTTTTTTTATTTTGCCCCGTTGGCAAAAAAATGATTTTGAATAGAAGGCAAACTCTTTCAAGGTATCCTAATTTTTCTGGCTGCTCATCGAGGTCTTCCAGGGGCCTAGCATTAATTCTTGTTATTTTCGTTGTCGCTCTTGCTAGCACGATTGTTGTAAACCTTGCCTACAATACAATGATTTCTGCCCGTTCAAATGCAATGACCGTAAAAGGCCTGCAAGCTGAATACATATTAAAATCCGCAGTTAATGTTGCTAGAGTACTAATTAAAAATGATGATACAAAAGAAGATGCTGGTGACGATCTCTGGGCAAAATTCAAGAATGGCGTAGAGATCCCGGTACAGCTTCTTGGCATTGATATTCCAAACATCAAAGTTTGGCTGGAAATCAGACCAGAAGAATCAAAATTGCCTTTGCGTTCATTGTTACCCACTTTAGGCGGCAAACCTGATCTTAGATGGCGCGGTATTTTAAGTCGCCTGTTTAAATCTCTTGGCTTTGATGAGGATCAAGAGAAAGATCACACTGGAATATTTCGAGACCGAGTGTTTACTAGTGATGAACTTGTTGCTGCTTTAATAGACTATATGGATCGCGATCAGGATTCTTATAATTCTGGAGATTTTGCAAGTGGGATTGAAGGTGATGCAAGTATACCAAAAGGAAGATTTCCTAATACTCGTGTTAGGAGTATAGGTGAGCTATCTTTAATACCAGGCTTCACACCAGCAAGACTTAGAAAACTACTACCGTTTATTACAACTTTTGGTAACAGTAGAATTAATATCAATATTGCCCCACGCCAGGTAATCAAGTCTCTGCATGAGGATATTGATGACTCTCAAATTGATCAAATTATAGAATTTCGCGAGTCCGAAGAAGGGCCATTTACCCCACAAAACCGCAAAACAGAATTAAGTAATATTATCGGTGAAGAAACTTATAATGACATTAGTTCAATAGTTAGTGTTGAAAGCCGCTGGTTTCAGATACTTGCCAAAGTGGACTACGAAACCTCTTCCTTTTTTATGCGAGCTTTTATTTATGAAAATGATGTTGGCGAACTGCCAGTAATTCGCTCAGTTGAGCTTTTCGGCTGAAAAAGGCCTCCTCTTGCAATAAACTGCCCTTTTATGCATAATCTCACATCGGCGTAAAACCCATATTGGGGTTTCTGGAAAAATTACCAGACAAATCAACCCGATAGAATAAATTTTTTTCACTATCTAAAATTATAGGCTTTTTATGGCTAGAAAATGTAAAATATCAGGAAAAGCAGGGCAGTATGGTAACCGTGTAAGCCATGCAAAAAACCGAAAAAAACATAAATTTTTACCGAATTTACAAGAAAAGAAAATCTACTCATCTGAGTTAGGCAGACAAGTAAAAATAAAAGTTTCTACTAGAATGCAAAGAACAATTGATAAAATTGGTCTTTCTAAAGCCTGTAAAAAATATGGTGTTAGCTTAAAAGAATTAGCTTCAAATTAATTTAGTGTAGATCACCTTTGCGGTCTGCATTCATTTTTTCAGCACATAGTACGACTGCATCCATAGATGCCAATACAGCCTCGCCTGTTTCTTGACTGTCTTTTTCAACAGCTTCTCTTAACTTAACTGGATTTATGATTCCGAGTCTTTGAGTATTTGGTACAAAAATTTCAGCACAGGAACGACATTGCATTATAACAATTATTCCTTCAAAAGTAACCTTTGTTAGTTCTGTGTTAAAGTAAAGATCATCACTCCCAGTTGCTCCGCAGCATGGGCAAATAACTTCATCAATAAAAGTTTCAGCTAGACCTTTAAGTCTAAATTTAAGCGCCATTGCTATCTTCTCCAATGAGCTTATACATGTATATTTCTGAGCCATTACTAAGATATTCAACATGATCCATAGCAGCGTTCATTATTGTTATTCCACGCCCATGGCAAGCTAATTCTTCAGCATCAGGTGTTAGACAAGCTTTATTTGTAAAACCTTTCCCATCATCTTTGATTCTTAAGTATAGTTTTTTATTTGTGAATCCCATCCAAATACTAATTTTTCTATTACTAAATTTAGGATCTTCTAACCTAGCTGCTTTTGTTCGCGTGTATCTATCGCGACCAGTTTCATCTATTTCTTCTTTCCAAGGTGATTCTAATTCAAGATTTCCGTGCTCAAGAGCATTTGCTAATGCTTCTTGGAATACCAGCTCATATCTAAGGCGTTCATTTTCAGCAATTAAACCTGCTGACCTCAACAAGTTTACAGTTTCAAATCTTAGATCTGCCTTGCTTAGCTCTAGGGAAGTGAACTCAAAATGTCTCTCGTCAACGAGATTTGCCGCATCAGATATTTTCAAGTTTGCTTTATTTTTTGAAGCAGACACATGCTTAATTGCAAGCATCAAATCAGGTAAGTCCAGGGGTCTTTTAAAATAACTAATTACGCCTAAGCCTAGAAGCGATACAGCATCCTCTTGACTAAGAGATCCAACAACTATTACCGCTTTTGATGGAGATAAACTACAAAGTACCTCAACAAGTGTCTTGCCTGAAGGCATGAGCACACTCATATCAGTTAAGATAACATCAACATCTTCGGATTTAGCAGTCTGTAAAGCTTGTTCTGAGTTGGATTCCGTAAGTACAGTAACACCTGAGTCACTCAAGTAGCGTTCTATGTCCTCACAGGATCCACCAACATCCACCATCAGCACACGCGGACAGGGGCTAGGGCTATTCATAATTTCACCATTAAAAGGCAAACCTTTGCGATTTACTTATCTACTGGCAAAAGTTTATCAAGCATTAATAATTCAAAAGTTTCTTTTACAAAACCTTGAAGTGGCTTAACCATTAAGACACCATTTTCAGCTTTTAATCTCTTATAGCACATTAAAACTTTACCAATGCCATAACTGTTGATTATTTGAACACCGTCAAGATTTAGCACAACAGTTCTTTTTCCTTGGTCATATACGTCATTAAATGCCTTTCTAAGAGCTTCACCAGATTGCTCAGAATCTAGATCGCTAGTCACAGTTATATATGCCTTGTCGCCTTGAATTTCCGTTGGAAAGTCTTCCATTATTCTTCCCTTTAAAAAAAATACATTAATAGAGCCAAAGAATCTGATCTCCTAGAAAATCAGCTTCTTTTTTGGTTCTAGATTGAATCTCCCCTGTACTGGTTCGACGATTCTACTTTTGATATCGGTCAGTAACTCACTTAACTGTAATAAAAGAAGAGATTATTGAATCTCCAGCACAATTAAAAAATCTAATAAATACATAGGATTATGTAAAGATAGAAAGATTTTTTTTAAGCAGCAATAAAATAACAGTGTTAAGCTTAATTTGAATGTTAAAAGCAGAATTATCAAATATTGCTTGAGAATAATAAACTATATAGCGACTTTTAAAAAGAATAAGCTATTC
>JAGRAS010000085.1 GCA_020434465.1 Bdellovibrionales bacterium
TCCACAAAGAGAAATTGCTGATAAACTTGGCGTTGGAATTGCAACTATAACCCGCGGAGCAAGAGAGCTTAAATCAGGAAAATTTTCAGATCTATAATTAAGTCTTATAGCTCTAGCCTTTATTATTTTGGGCAGGGACTAAGACTAAGACCACGGCTAGGATCCAGTTTATGGCTTAGGCTGTAACAAATCCCTTAACGATCCCCAGCGATTGACACAAATTTTTTTGGGTGTCCCTTATCATCTTTATTATTTTCCTAGCGAGTAGATCTAGAAACTATGAGTAAGTAGCTTAAGATAAATCCTGCTAGTACTCCACCAAAATGCGCAGTAAAACTAACTTGCGGGGTTGAAAGATCAAAGATTGCTTGCAGCAGTAAAATTATCCCAATATTTTTTAACTGCTCGGTAGATGATAAAGCTCTGGTTTTAAGCCATAAGTGAAAATAAATTCCTGCAGTTGCTCCAACAACTCCCATTACTGAACCAGAGGCTCCTATTACTAAATGGCTTTCATGCAAACCAAAATAGTTTAAGAAGGTAATAAGACCCATTGAAACTAAACCAGAAAATAAGTAAACAAGTAAAAATCTGGCTTTACCTATAATCTTTTCAACAAATGGGCCTAAAATATACAGAGCAAAACAATTCATAAAAATATGAAGTAGGCCAAAGTGTAAAAATGTTGCAGTTAATAACCGCCACCATTGCCCGTATTGATAAGCAAGCTCTGGAATAAGACCGCCAAGAAAAACTAGTACCTGAGGATTTGTAGAACCTCCTAGTATCTCACTAGCTAGATAAGCAAGTACATTTAATGAAATCATTAAATTAACAATTGTTAATTTGCTAGTTTTTTTTCCTTGTGTATTTTGATTTAATTGCTTATCCGCGTTATAGCGTCGTATCAAAGCAGGAAGAATAAGTAGGAAAAACCAAGCGGCAAAAGCTAGATAGCCTGCAATTAATGGGGAAATTATAAAAGCTAAAAATTCAATAGATAAAATAATTACACAAAGTAAAATAACATTTTTTGCAATCTGATTGCGAAGAGAACTAAAGCGATAGATATGCAGCAAACAAGATACAGCAACTATCCAAAGCAAGATATAATTTAGATCCATCAAGGTATTGTAAGCTAATACTTAGACTTATACCATGCACAATTAAAAGAAATCTGCAGATTTAAATACATCAGTCAAAGCTTGTTGTTGAGACTTGATCCAAGCCTCTTTATTTACAGGAGTAAGAAGTCTAAGCCACCTGTCATGATCTGACTGGTGTTTTGAAAGAATCTTTCCAGCTAAAGCAATCGGATTTTCTAAAAATTCTGCTCTTGATAAAAATTTATCATCTGGTGGTGAATCAGATACAGCAGAATCTTTTGATCGAGCTCTAAAAAGCTCTCCATTCAAATCAAATATAAAATTTCTAATGAGTGTCCCTCCTGACAAAACAGTTAGTACATATCTTTCTGCCAAAAGTTGGAGGCCAAGCTCAAAGTCATCAGCTTTGAATTTTTGAGGAAGAGGCCCTCTTCTGCTGTCGAGCGGTTTAGATTGAAATCCATTAGCTGCGCTTTTTAAGATTTCTAGCCTTTGAGCCACTTTCATCGGCTTATGTGCTTCTGCACCAAACATACGTATATTCCTAAAAAATCTTCAGTTAATAGTAACTATCAACTGCTCCTGGTATATAGCCAGCGACATCAGGTTTTACCGTTAAGTTACAGATATTCTTTCGCTGGGTATATAACTTGTTATGCAAAGAAGTTGAAATCTGTAGCAAAAAAACTCTAATGCTTCGATTTTTATTTGTTTTACCTTAATTTATTAGTATAATACGTACAATCAAAATGTCTGAAATTCTTGTGGAATTAGAGGATTACTCAATTCCACCTAAGCTAGCTTAGCTAGCCAGGCTCATTATTGGCATTTTCTATACAAGAACTATTTACTTAGTGTTAATTCCATTGATGTTTAAAGGAGTAACAATCATGATCTCACCAAGCACCAAACTTAAACCTTCTCGTTCTGATTTAGTAGTACAAGTTGATTGTGGAATTAGTACTAGTCAAATCAATTTCACAGTTTGTGGCTCTTATGGTTCCACTGATCACTCTTTTCGTGGAAAAAGTTTAATGGCTAATATTGAAACTAAACTAGCTATAGAGAAAAGAGCTAAAGCATATCGGAAGTTAATTTTAAGTGATAATAAACTAAAAGAATTTCACCCAGAAGCTTTAAAGCGGGCTGTTGAATTAGATCCTTCAAACCCAAACAACAGGGTCTTCATTCATAGATTACTTAATTTTCAACACAGCTCTAACAATCTCCCTGAAAGGGATCAGGAGCATGTAAATCACTCAATGTCTGCAGTAATTGAAGCAATAAAAAATTTACACAAAGAAGATCAAAAAAGGTTTGTAAATTCTCTTGTTAGTCAAATTAGAAGAAATAAAATCAGTGGCTATTTAGAATCTGGTGTTGTTGCATCAATACTTGAACTACTAAGTGAAATTGGTATTCCTCAAAGCCTGCAACAAAAATTGGATAGATTTGTTACAAGAAAAGAGCCGAGTATCTGGTAATTTTTGGGAAGAACTTTAATTCTCTAATTAAGTAAAGTGCGTTTTAAAAATCAGGCGCTACTGCTTCATTGTAAATATTTTGAGCTGCTTGCTCTGCTAAATCTTCAAGCGCTTGCTGCTCCTGCCCTCTTGATACTTCACGGCTATCTAATGCGCCTAGATCTCTTGCAGAGAGCGAGTTCGATGCGAAATCTGATGATGATGTAACAACAACATCAGAAGTTGAGCCAAAATCTTTAGAGACCATTAATTGAGGATTTCTCCATAAGACTGGCCCACTAGTTCTTCTAAGTTCTGCTGCAATTGTCATCACAGTTTCATACTGTAAGGCTTGTTCAGTATTGGCAGTAACTGTTCTAGCTTCTTGATTAATATCTAAAACTTTAGTGTTTAAAACGGCATCTGCTTCGCCGAGTGTATCAACTACAACTACAACACCATATCTTTCAAAGCGATCTCTTAAAGCCTCAGTCAGCTGTAAGGAAACTCCTGGTTGTGAAGTTAGATTTTCAGCAAGTGGAATATTTATTTTCTGAACATCGGGGGGAAGAATACTGCCGCTACCTTGAAATGTATAACCACAAGATGCACAAATAAGACTAAGCAGGGTAAATAATATAATTCTCATATAAGAAAGATTAGTCTATCGAGAATCAGGTTACAAGAGATTTCAGTAATTAAGGCTTGGTCTAAGTTCAATACTAAATTCGAATTGAGATTAAAATTAAAAACTAACCCTTTCGCTGCTTTGTGACACGAATTTTTTTAGGTAAGAAATCGGTATAAGTCATAATTCCTTTGCCTCGAGCATGCTGAGCAATTAAATCTTTTTTTGTCTGATCTTTTAAAATTTTTGCAAACCGAATTACTGCTTGGTGTTTATCATTTAGTTCTGATAACTTATCTAGTGAATAGGATTCAGGGTGAGCGTCCACAACTTCTTCGTTTATATCCATCCACTCTGAAAATGAATTGAAATACTTCTCAATCCGATCAATTTGTTCGTCAATCTCCCCTTCAGCTAAACAAGCAGCTGAAGCCTTTTCAATTAATTTATCTAGATCATTGGACATATATTTACGAACAAAATCTAAATCTATTCAGACTATAAAACTACAGACAAAACTACAGACAATATTACAGCCCCATGATATTGAAACCACAATCAACATATGTAGTTTCACCGGAAATTCCCGATCCCATATTACCTAAATAGAAAAGAGCTGTGTTTGCTACATCTTCTAAAGATGTATTTCGTCTAAGAGGAGCTCTTTCAGCAAACTCAGCTAAAAGCTTTTTAAATTCTGGGATTCCTGAAGCTGCTAAAGTTTTAATTGGTCCTGCAGAAATAGCATTAACACGAATATTGTTTTGCCCAAGTTCAGCAGCAAGATAACGAACACATGCTCCTAGCGCTGCTTTTGCTACTCCCATGATATTATAGTTCTTAACAACTCTTTCTGCTCCAAGATATGAAAGAGTGATTATCGAACCCCCATCAGTCATTAATTTTTGAGCACGCCCAGCAACTGCAACTAGGGAATATGCAGAAATATCAAGCGCAGTGGCAAATCCTTTGCGTGAGGTTTCGTAAAACGGTCTGCCAAGATCTTCGCGCTCTGCATAAGCAACTGAATGTACTATTCCATCAATTTTACCCCAGCGCGATTCAAGCTCTGCAAAAAGATTATCTAGTTCTTCATCTGAGGCAACATCACATGGCAAAACTGTTTCACAGTTGATAGATTCAGCAAGCGGTCGCAATCTTTTTTCAATTGCTTCATTTACATAAGTAAAAGCTAATTCAGCACCTTGCTTATGCAAAGCTTCGCTAATTGCCCAAGCAATACTTTTTTGATTAGCAACACCAAGTACTAGAATTTTTTTTCCAGCAAACATTACTCAGACTTTTTTGTTTTCTTAGCTTTTTTAGTTTTTGTTTCAGTTTTAGCTGAACTTTTGCTTGTTGCAGCTTTTTTACTACTAGCTTTTTTCTCAGGTGCTTTTGCTGTCTCTGATTCAGTTTCAGCAGCTACTGTTTCGCTATTAGTTTTTGCAGCTTTAGCAGTTGGCTTCTTACTTGAAGATTTTGCAGCTTTTTTTGATGAGCCCGAAGTATCTTGTAATAATTCAATCACAGCTAACTCAGCTGCATCTCCTGAACGTGTTTTCGTACGAACAACGCGAGTATAACCTCCTGGTCTTGTCTTAAATCTTGGTCCTAAATCTGTAAAAAGTTTATGAACTACTGCTTTATCCTGTAAGTAATTATAAGCTTTTCTTCTCGCGTGAAGAGTATCATCGCCAGCTATTGTAATATACTTATCTGCAATACCTCTTAAGTCTTTTGCTTTAAATATAGTTGTCTCAAGCCTTTCATGGCGAAATAAATCTGTAAGCATATTTCTAAACATTGCCTTTCTATGCGATGGCTTTCTAGAAAATTTTCTGCCAGTTTTACTATGTCTCATTTCTTACCCTCTAGCGAACCTTGTAAATAAATACAAATCAAGCTCGCCCCTAATAAATAATTACACCGATTCTGCGGTTGTATCTCTCATTTTTTCTAGTTCTTCACGAGGAGGGAAGTCTTCCAACTTCATTCCTAGTCCAAGACCCATTTCAGTTAAAATTTCTTTAATTTCGTTTAAAGATTTTCTACCAAAGTTTTTAGTTCTAAGCATTTCCGCTTCTGTTTTAGATACCAATTCGCCAATATATTTAATATCTGCGTTTTCAAGACAGTTAGCTGCTCTAACGCTTAGATCGATTTCTTCAATTCGACGGAAAAGGTTTTCGTTTAATTTTCTCTTAGGTTCTTCCTCAACTGATTCTTTCTCTTCAACAATTAAGCCTTCACCAACAAACAACATAAACTGATCAACAAGAATATGAGCTGCTTGAGCAATTGCTGATCTAGGATCAATACTTCCGTCAGTCCAAATCTCCATTGCTAATTTGTCATAGTCTGTTCTTTGACCAACACGAGCGTTAGTTACCATATGGTTAACTTTACGAATTGGAGAATAAATCGCATCAATGAAAATTGTGCCCATTGGTGCTTCTTCAGTTTTAAGTTTATCCGCAGAAAGGTAACCACGGCCATTTTGGATTGTAACATCCATTGCTAATTTAGCGCCCTCTCCAAGAGTTGCGATATGAAGATCAGGATTAACAATACTTAACGCTGGATCTCCCTGAATCATTGATGCCTTAACTTCACATGGGCCTTGCGCTTCAATACGAGCAACAGTCTCATGTTTATCATCTAATTTAGGAACAACATTTTTAAGATTTAAAACTATTTCTGTTACGTCCTCTACCACCCCTGGGATTGTAGAAAACTCATGCATAACACCATCAACTTTAATTGAGGTAATTGCAGCACCTTGCAAAGATGAAAGTAAAATTCTTCTTAAAGAATTTCCTAATGTTAAACCATAGCCTCGCTCAAGAGGTTCAGCAACAAACTTACCATAACGGTCATCGCCAGCCTTATCCTCTACTTCAACGCGCTTAGGCTTGATTAGATCTCTTAAACTTACTTTTAGTGCTGAATTTTCTTCACTCATTTATATTAGCCTCCACCTAGTCAAAAATTAGAAGTATTAACGCGAATAAAGTTCTACTATCAACTGCTCATTAATAGACTGTGATAGCTGATCGCGAGTTGGAACCGAGTCCATAGTCGCTGATAAATTATCTTTATCAACTGAAATCCAGCCACAACCTCCTCTTCCAAGTGCTGCAGTGAGCGAAGAAGTTACTAGTGGATTGTTTTTCAGTTTTTCTGAAATTGTGATTTTTTCACTTGGGCTTACCATGTACGATGGAATGTTTACTCGTTTATCATTAACTTTAACATGCCCATGCTTTACTATTTGCCGAGCATTTGCCAATGACGGAGCAAATCCTGCTCGATAAACAACAACGTCTAAACGACCTTCTAAACCGATTAGCATTTCAGTACCAGTTACGCCTTTAGATTTTGCTGCAACTTCATAGTATTTGCGAAAGCGGCCTTCTGTTAAGCAGTATAGGCGCTTGGTTTTTTGCTTTTCTCTTAATTGTATTTTGTAGTCAGATCTTGCTTGACGAGCTTTACCATGCTGGCCAGGGCCTCCCTCACGCTTCTCAACAGAACAACTCGCCGAATGGCAACGTTCACCCTTAAGAAAAAGTTTTTCACCTTCTCTTCTACAAAGTCTACAAACTGCTCCACGATACCTTGCCATAAATTTTTTCCTTCTTGCCTTTTAACTAAACACGTCTTCCTTTCCGCGGTCTGCAACCATTATGCGGAACAGGTGTTACATCTTTTATATTTGTTATATTTAAACCAGCAGTATAGAGAGCTCTTAAGGCAGACTCTCTTCCAGAGCCAGGGCCTTTAACTTCAACACTCACTGTTCTCATTCCACTTTCTTGGGCTTTCTTTGCTGCCACTTCACCTGCTACCTG
>JAGRAS010000086.1 GCA_020434465.1 Bdellovibrionales bacterium
AGTTTACTAATGCAATTCAAATTCAAGGGTTTTACAGCGCAGCTCATCGTGCTGGATTGTTAAAAATAATCTAATTTATTCAAACTAATTCAACATTAGCCCGTGGTACTCGAATAATTTCGTCGTTCTCTAACTTAGCATACAAAACTCTTGTGTATGCCCCTGTCTCTATTTGCTCAGGCTCATTAGGTAAATTAGAAATGATCCCCAGTTGTCCAAAATAAGGAACTCTTATAATTCTAACTTTTGCACCTACCTCTAAAACCAATTCACTTAATGCATCGTCAGATGATATATTTCTATCTTGATGTGGAATAATTATTTCTGGCCTAAGAGCTCCAGCTCTAACTTGGGTAGCACCGTTAACTGCAGCAGTTCTACCTTGATGTGAAGAAACTACATTCAGTATTCTTTCAGAAATAGGCATATCACCAAAACCTTCTGTTACAATCAGGCTCATACTTAAATCTTCATCTCCTGTAAGTGCTATGCCAAGATCATAGCCAAGATAAGTAGTTAAAGTACGATCATCAATTGAGCCCGTTACAAAAGCACTTGCCCCTCTCTTTGAAGCTAAGTTTAATACTTCTACTGAAGGCCGCGTGCCCCCAATTAAAATTTTGCCACTACAATCAGTTGGAATATCTTCTGTCTTAGGAGATTTGTTGGGTGAAATATCTAAAATATAGATTTCACCTTTTTTTTCTCCACCTACTCCGAAAATTCCTTGAGCAAAAGTTGCTGTTGTTTGAATTTCAACTGCTCTGCCCGCTTCCACAGATAAAACTTCTCCTGAAATATAAGCTTTTACTTCTAATGGAATTGCTTCAGCCCTAATTCCTATGTGCCCAGTTTTTTCAGCAATAAATTCAACCTTTCCTTCCGCTCTAGCATAGTATCGACTTTTAAAAAGTCCCCAAAGTCCAGAGTGCTCGCAAACCAGATCTCCTACTTTGATGCTATCACCTTCCTTAACTTTTAAAGCCTTTATGACTTCATAAGCTTCTATTCCAAGTGTTTCAGAAACTCTTTCGATTAATAAATCACCATCTAAATAAGCTCTAGCAACCAGAGTATCTGGATTTACTTTATCACCAACCTTAACTAATGTTTCTCCTGCAACTGGCAACTCTCGTCTTTTTGTTACTTTCGTAAAAGCAACACATTGAAGTCCAGGGCTAAATGCTCTTGCCATTCTAATTCTCCATCAGTCCTAGTGCTTGATAATGAGTTTTTTGCTCTGCTGCTCTAACTTCTATATCTTCAGAGAAACTTAATGGTCGATTGCGACCATCAAAAATAAATCCTATACCACTTGTAGTAATATCTTTTTCTAAAACTTCACCATATCCTGCACCAAGGTTTACATGCTGGTTACTTGGTACAATCTTAAGTTTTCCAGAAATCCCAGATTCAAATTCTTTTATTTCAACTTGACCAGCCGTGATAAAGCCAATTTGTTTTTCATTGAAAAATATATCGGCTATTTTTTTAGCTGTAATTTTACTTGCAACGGGAACGATTGCATAAGCAATTTTTACAATACAATCATTTTCAAAAATCTCATTAGCTGCTTCAGGATGCACAGAAGCAAAAACTCCAAGATGAGGCATCATAAAAATTGAATCCACAGCAATTTCAGTAAGTCCCATTAAATTAAAACCATCTAGCATCATTAAAGCAGCCGAAATTCTATTAGGGGCATGGCTAAGAACACCTCCTGAGCCAATTACAAGATCAAGCTTCATCATATCAACCAATTCATATCTGCCGCCGTGTTGAGAAAAGATATCAGCTATACTTCGCTGCCTTTGCACTCCACTTAAACCAACAGCAAGCATCCTATGATGATCCAAAGAAAGTCTTAATGCCTCTCTGCAAACAGCCTGCTCAAGCCAAAGATCTTCAAGCGTTTGTGGAATACTTGTTGGCCTTATCATTTTATTTCTTAGTCTATCTCTTAAGTCTGATTCATTAATTGTATATGGAAGCCAACGCGCAATATTTTTAACTCCTGCTTCTACAAGCACATTGGCAATAGAGTAACTCATACCTAGATTTGCACTAACTGTTCTATTAAAAACAGGTTTTCCTTCTTCATTATTAAAGACACTAAATACATCAGTAGTTGCACCACCAATATCTGCACAAAGCACAGTACAATCTCTGGATTTTGCAGCCTGTTGAACCATATCTCCCACCGCTGCAGGAGTAGGCATTACTGGAACAGGAGTCCAACTTATTAACTTTCCATAACCTGGAGAGTGACTCATGACATGAGTTAAAAAGAACTCGTGAATTGCCTCTCGTGCCGGACCTAAATTTTCCTGATCAATTTTAGGCCGAACATTTTCAACTACTGAAACATTCGCTATTTCAGATAAAATTTCTTTAACTGCTTTAGCAGCATTATTATTGCCAGCAAAAATTACAGGAAGTTTTAATGTATCACCAAATCTAGGTAAAGGTTTTGCAGCAAGTAAAATTTCTGCGCTTTCAATTACATTTGCTTCATCCCCTCCGTCAATACCACCAGTTAACAAAACAATATCAGGTCTTAAATGTCTAATTCTTTCTATCTTTTCAAAATCTTCACGCCCGTCATCAGCAGAAATTGCATCTAGAACAATTGCACCTGCTCCGAGAGCTGCTCGTTCAGCAGACTCTGTCGTCATTGTTTTAACTAATCCTGCAACTATCATTTGCAGCCCGCCACCTGCTGAACTAGTCGATAAATATAGATCAATACCATCAATTAAATTAAATGGAGCTCCTTCATTAAAATTTTCATTGAGAATTGGGTAAGAAGATAACTCTTGAATTTCACTAAATGCATTAAGAGCACCAATTGTTACATCAGCAGTTGGTTTTTCTACAGTAGTAGGAGCTTCACCACGATAACTTTGCCTCCAAACACCGTCCGTTTTCTCAAATAACAATGCTTTTGTTGTTGTCGAACCACAATCAGTAACCAATACTCGCTTTATTTTTTCTTTATCAAGTGTGGTCATTAGCTAAAAAATCTAAAAAATAAACCAAACCAATCATCCAATAAGAACTGTAATCTCTCAACTAGCAAAGCCATTCTTGCCATTACAGTAGATCCAAAAAAAGCCCCGAAGCAAACCATCATTAACCATCTTCCGGAAGTAGCCACGCTATGACCAAGTTTTGTTTGAATTTTAAAGGAAAAAAAGAAATAGTACATCACACTCAAAAGAGTGAACACAAAGACTGTATTAGAAAAGCTTTGATATAAATCGATCGAATCAGCACTATAAACTAGTAAGGGTTTTAAACTATTTGATAGCTGCGGAAGCATTTTATTAAAAAATCCTTTAAACGCCAAACCTCCACTAGTTCCAAGCGAAAAACCAATTACAAGCTTCGCAAGCCAAGAATATTTTTTTGAGTATATAAAGTAATATAGTAGACCAAACGCCATGGGTATTAGCACAAGAAGTTCTAAAGGATTATATACAGTGGATTGTGTCCCATCAGGAAAAACCAAAATATCTAAACCAAAAGCAGGAACTAATAGCTTAGGCCAAATCAAATTTTTTACTGTAAAGACAATACCAAACCCAGAAGCAATTCCAATAAATAAATGCTCAAAAAATCTATAAACAGAATTCTCTTTAATTAAAAAACTAAAAATGGCTAGAGTACAAACGCCGCCTAAGAAAACTGTTAGTATCTGCCAAATATCATGCATTGTTTTTTCTTTCCAAGAAGTAAGAAATATTTCCAAGTATTACAAACAAAATAATAACTAAATGTGCTACTCCTAACCCGGTATTAATTACTGTTGATTTGTCTTTTTTTCGATTTGGATAGTTCTGACTTAAGAGTTCTGAATACCAAGCTGCACCAGCAACTCCTTCAAGCAATCCTGTTAATTGGCCTGAATCTAAATAAATAAAAGCCTCAGGTATCGTAATTGAGGTACATCCATGTGTGAAAACAGGTCGATAGTTTTTATTTTGGAAAAACTGAATATATGAATCAAAAACACCAACTAGGCCTGTAAACTGTGCTAGTAAAGAAATATCTTCAATCCCACCAAATTTTTTAAAAATTGGAAGATCACTCAGCCTATTACCTCTAACATCCTTAACAAATAAATCCGCAAGTTTTTCAGTTTTAGGGATGGCTTGAATGATTAAACTTGCACCAGGTTGATAACCAAGGTTTACCCAGTCTTTTCCATATTCGAAAGTATCACCTGTTTCAAATTGAATTTTTTCTGTAATTCTTGCTGGGATAGTTTTTAAAAAAGGCTCCCCGAGTACATACTGAGAAAATAGAATCACAGGTATACGCTTTCTCAAAAGATGCTCAAGCACTACTTCAGCTTGGGATTCATTTTCTGCTTTTGTATTTGGACCAAAATCAAAAGCTACAAAAGCTGCTTTGCCATTTTTAGGATCAAGCGCTTCAACCGCTTGATAAAATTCTTCAGCAGACTTCATTGGAGCTGCTTTTAAAGATAAATTTAAAGCCAGAGGTAATCCTAGAGCCAAGGCAACAAATAAAAATATAACTCTTCTATCTATTTTCATCACTACCTTGGTTTGTAAAAGTCTCAGATTCTATTGACAGCCACATTCTAAAAGCCATTATTAACAGTGCAACTTGAGCTCCAAACTCGATCGCCCTAAAAGCTGCTGCATTTGGAATTTTTAAAATCCATAATCGAAGATCAGGGAAGCCTTCCCATAAATATAGTCCAAAACTAATTTGCCCTAACATAACTAACAAAGCAGCAAGCATCATCAAAGCAGACTCGAAAGACTTTATTCTAAAAGCTCGATATGCAGCAGCAGCAATATAAAACCCAAGTAGGGAAAACATTGCAGAACCTAAAGAAACAAAAAGACCATCAAAAAGTAAAGTATAAAGTTTTTGAATGGTTGAATTCTGATACCGCTCTCCATAGTACTCTCTTCTAAACTTTGACAGACTTGCTAAATCTTGAGCTAAGCTATTTAATTTCTCTTTAGAAAATTCAATAGATAATTTACTTTCTTTAGCTTCAACAGTGGTAAGCAGATCGCTTAACTCAGTATTTTTGCTATCAGAAAGCTCTATTCTATCAAGTGCAATTTCTTCTTTAATTGCATTCTTTAAAGCAGTAATTCTAATTTCTGTTGCTGGGACTTGTGAATTTTTAGCCTCATGATCTTTGATGATAATTTCCGAGAACTCTCTCAGCATCAAATATTTATCTGCCAGGGTAGAAACTTTATTGGAACTAAGCCAGTCACCTACCGTAACTATAAGCATTAAAATTAGGCCTAGTAATAAGGCAGTACTATAAACCCAGCCTTTTTTTAGAAATATTATTTTTGATCCATGTACCATTATTAAGTTAATCAGCCCTAATCCTACTGCCATAGCTCCAACAGCAATGAAATAAGTTGAGATTTTTACGTGATACGCATCAAATTTCATAACCGAAGGCGGGATTACAAACTCTAAAAAGAAATAGATTCCTCCAATAAATGTAAAAAACTTAATTAAAAATCTTCTGTAATTCATTTCCAGGCCTCCCAATACAGCCAAGAGTCAATATTAGGAATGTCATGCCAAATTCCAATAGAGTTTCCTGTAGAAATTATTACTCCAATAATGATTAAAATAAAAAACAACAACTTAGCTCTATCTTGTGCAATCAAGCTGCCTAGCTGTACTGGTTCTTTAGTTAAATAAGCAGAAGCGGCAAATAATTCTTCACCAATTAATGTGTAATCACAAGTGCAAATAAAAAAGGCTACTTGCTCAGGACTAACCGAGGCCCCAACTTGCATTGCACCAACTTGTTGCCCGGCTTCAGCAAGTAATAATGACTCAGCAGCAAATGCACCAAACAAAAAAGCTGCTCCCGTTTGCTCTCGCTGTATCATTCCCATATAACCAGCAGCAAAAGCGAACTGCTCATTTGAAAGATAAAGAACATTTTTTGGATCGAATAATTGGCTGTTTCCTTCAGCCCTATATGCATCTCTTGCTACATCTTCAACTATGGCCATGACCTCTGGATCATTCTGCGGAATCAAAACTTTAGTTTTATATTTTGATGACTTTCTGCATATATAATAAAGTACTCCTAAACATGCATACAGAACTGGCCCCACACCCGTAAGCCCAGTAGAAAAACTTGCAGGCCTACCAATTTCGGCAGTTCTACCTACTGCTTCATCAATTGCATCAATCCCTGCTATTCTTCTAACATCGTAAGATCTACCTGCCCTTGCTTGAGCAATGTAATAAAGAACAGGTAGTATTGTTATTGCTAGTAAAACCAAAACCCCCAGAGTTGCATGATCTAAGCCAATCATGATCCTCCTGGTGTTTCTAGTTTTAGAATTAATTCTGAAATTCCTTTTTGCGAACCCAAAATTCTTCGAAAGGCATAAAACTTTTCTATTGGTAGAAAAACTGAAAGACTTGGCATTAAAACTGTGAGAATTTCACCAAGAAAATTTAACACTGGCCTATGTGCTTCAAGTAAAAATAGAGCTGGCTCTGAAAGTTTTTTCTTCAAAATATAATCTGCTATCAGCTCAATATCAGCTTGCAGACTTTGACTAGAATTAGAATCAATATCCATACTCAAGTATCTTAAGCACGAATGATAAAAAAACACAGGTAGTATTTTTATCTTTGCTTTAAGCTACCTTGCAGCTGAATTCTATTTTGACCATGGTTACAATGACAACAAATCTAGAAATACTAAATTTTAATATTGTTTTTAAGCCGAGATTCTCTTTTCTAAGCCTCTAATTCTAGCAGCCAGTACTTCAGCGTCATATGCCTTTGCTCTTTCAATAAGCTCTAACATTTCTTCAACACCAATCCCTTCAAGGTTCTGATTATCAGCCTCTAAAGATTCTACACGTTTTGCCGCATTAGCTAGCTCACTTAATTGAGAAGTAAGTTCTAACTCTCTTTTAGCATAATTATATGGAAGTTTTTGAGTTTGTGATTCTTGGAGTAAAAATTCAAGATTAATCAATTGACGATCAAGAGCGGCC
>JAGRAS010000087.1 GCA_020434465.1 Bdellovibrionales bacterium
GACTCCACACATCAATAATTTTACAATGCTCTAAAGCCTTACCGGAATGTGGAATATTACCTGGGATGACTGCTTTATCTCCTGGAGACAAAATTTTAGTTTCGCCGTCTATTACCATTTCAAATTTTCCAGCAACCATAGTTACAATTTGTTCTGCTGGATGATGATGATTCGGTACTTCAGCAGCTTTCTCTATTTCCCAGTAAGCAATAGTCATATTTTTTGAATGAACAATCCTTGCTTTGCAGCCGGGCATAATCTCTTTTAATTCTAATTCTGAATCTGATATAAAGTAACTCATACCTTCTCCTAAACTTAAACTTAGGATAGCATAAACTGAATTTAATCTATGAACAATTCAGGCCTGATTTTTATTGTTATTTTTTTTAGTCTGACAATTCTGTTAGCGCTATCAAAGCCTAAATATATCCCAAGCCAAAGTTTGTTTTTGTTAAGAGCCCTACTGCCCTCATGGAGGTTTTTTGAAAACATTACTGATGTTCCCTTATTGTTTTATCGTACAAAAGATTTAACAGGGTCTTTTTCAAATTGGAAGCCTTGTTTAAAAAACCCCAAAAGAAGCTGTTTGGGATTATTTATAAACACAGAAACAAACTTACATTTTGCATATGGGAGCTTACTACAGCATCTTATTCATGACTTAGAATCATTACACCATGAAGATGCGATAGATATTTCTGAAATACCAACATATAAACTAGTACGTAATCTTGCCCGCTTTAAACTACTTGAGCAAGAAAATACAATTGCAACTAATGAGTTTCAATTTAAGCTTTCATGCGCTAGCCAAGATAACTTAGAACAAATAGAAGATGTATTAATTTCCGCAACAGAGAAAATATAAATGAATTCAGCAGAAAACATCGCTTTACTTTTGACTTCAAAACTAATCGCGATTGCATTAATTTTTCAAACAATCGAATTAATACAACTCAAGAATACTTTTTCTAATGCTGGGATCTGGATTTGGAAAGACTTTAAACAAGACTTTAGTATCTTTCCTCGATCAGTACAGCAAATTATATCTTTAATCCTAAGGTATCCAAACTTTCTTTTTGTTTTAAATTTAAGGCTTATTGCAGCATTTTGCTTGCTTTTTTTTCAAGTAAAAATTTTATTTGTTTTACTTTTATTCAGTACTATTTTGATTTTGCTTAGATGGCGAGGGACTTTTAATGGCGGAAGTGATTACATGACTTTAGTTATTTTAATGTCTATTACGCTAGCAACTTTGTTTAAGAACAAGAATTTAGTTTTACTTGGTTGCCTTTGGTATATAGGTATTCAAACTTGTTTGTCTTATTTTATTTCTGGATTGGTTAAGGTTAAAGTTAAAAAATGGAGAGAAGGCTCAGCTCTAAAAGCTTTTATTTTTTCAAGTAACTATGATCAGCCAAATTTTATAAAGCAATTTTTCAAAAATAAAACTTTATGTCTTCTATCTTCATGGGCCGTTATATGTTTTGAATTATGCTTTCCTTTAGCATTTTTAAATCCTACTATATGTTTGCTTTTTATTATCACTGCGTTTGTCTTTCATCTTGGAAATTTCTATGTGTTTGGCTTAAACCGCTTCTTATTTGCATGGCTAGCTTCATACCCAGCTCTTTATTTTTGCAGTGGTGGTTGGGGATGAATCAGGAAAAAGTAAAACTCTCATAATTACAAGTACTTCCATGTCTAAAATTGAAAAATTTATCCTTATTGGAAAGATTCCAAGTATTGTATTAAACTAACAAAGATTATCAATCTATTTGCATGGTAAAACTTATGAAGTCTTTCATCATTTGCGTTATTTCAGTTTTTATATTTTCTTCCTCAGCACTCGCTCAGTCTGATTATTCTGAAATTGATATCGGTGATGGTAGCTACTTTACATGCGGACAAGATGATATTGGAAACTTCCTTATAAGATACAGAGGTGATTCTGATCCCGTTTTTTGGAGATTCTCGAGAGGTGTAAGGTATGCCAAGAGCTTTAAAAGGCTTTATAGAAAAAAGTTACGAAGAGCGACAAATAGAAACAATCAATCAAAAATAGATTTATTTAATACATATCTAGCCACTTGTGTTGACATTCTTAATGATGTCAAAGCCTGCCGCAACGAAACTGGTGACTACACCTATAACGGTGGTGGCGGTGGTGGCGGCGGCGGCGGTGGAGGTGGCGGTAGCAACACAGCAGCCTGCACTGTTACTGCAAACCCAACTAGCGCTGTTAATGTTTCAGAGGCTTCTTTAGATGACTGGCCTAGTTCAAGGATTATCAATGGTTCTGTCTGTTCTGTTGGAAGTTCTCCTGTAGTTGAAATCCTTCTTAAGGAAAATGGATCAACGGTTGCTGGTTGCACAGGAACTGTAGTTGCAAGTCGTGTGGTAATCACAGCTGCCCACTGTTTAGAAGGAGGAATAAACGGAGCAACCATAGTAACTGGAAACGGAAACTTTAGCGCGAGCTCACTTACTGCACATCCTGATTGGGATACTAACGCTGCTCAACTTGAAAAAAATGATGTTGCGATTATCAAAACCAGTCAGAATCTACCAACAAACATTGCTATTATTAATGGCTCAAACAATTATCAAGTTGGAGAAGCTGCAGTTATTGCCGGATATGGGCTGGATGAGAACGGCAACTCAGGAACCTTAAGAGCTGCACCAATTAATATTGCATCCTTTGATTCAGGAAGTATTCATATCGAATATTCTGGTCAAGGTAGCAATGGCAATACTTGCTCTGGTGACTCTGGCGGACCAATTTTTGTTGAGAGAAACGCGGGTTGGGTTTTAGCAGGAACTACATCTAATGGAATACTCAATAACTGCGGCCCAGGTGATGATTCTTATTTTTCTAATATTAATGATCCCTCAAACATTGCATTTATTGAATCTGTTGCGCCTGGTTTATTTTAACAAAGGCCAGCTGCATACTTTACTCCACCTAAGCTAGCTTCACTAGCCAAGCTCTTACAGTGCTTTAAGCTTTTATAAGCTTTAAGCTTTTATAGCTAAACTAGTGAAATTAGTAATAAATATGAATATTTTTAGCTAGTTCCACCTAAAGAAACTTTGTCAAAGTGACGATCTAATCAAAGCTGGTTGAGACTATTCCGGAAAGCTAAGGAAAATGACATCATCAAAAAATCCAAAAGTGACACAAGTCATTGAACGGCCTGATAAACTATCACACTCAAGTGATAATTTATCTGCTGTTACTAAGTTAGTAGAACTTGGAGATGAGCCTCGTAGAATTTTTTCTGCAGTTGCAGAATGTGCAGCTCGCACAACAGGAGTCACTTCAGCTGCGGTTTTTTTACCATCTGATAAGACAGGTTCCGAGGTTGAACTAGTAGCATCTTGCGGCGATTTTGATTTTAATCAACTACTGACAAAAGAAGAACACTGGGGTGGTAATATCACACTTCAATCTTTATCTACTAATATTCATAAATCATTTGGAAAACAATTAACGCATATTGATATAATCTGCATGGGCGCACCAATCGGTTCTTTAGTAATACATGCTCCAAGTGGTATTGAAAATAATTCAATTAGCAAAATGAAAAGCCTTGCATATCATGCAGGAGTTACATTTGAACGACAAAGACTTTCTACAACCTTGCAACATTTTTTAGATCGACTCCAAGTATTAAATGAACTAAATCAATTAATTGCCAGCAACGTAGGTCTACAAAGAATTGTTAAGAATATTGCTAGGGAATCAGCTTTTAGATTTGCATCTGACATCGCCCTAACCTTCCTTTTAAATGAAGAAAGTAACTGTCTTGAAATTAAAGGTGGTTACGGGTGTGCTCCAAACCTAATTCCAAAAGAGCTAGAAATTGACTCCGGCATCCTTGGGCAAGCAATGAAAGTTGGTGGGCATATTTCTGTAGTAAACTTGGATAAACATCTTCGGCATGGCCTAGATTTTCTAAAAGAACTTTCTATAAGGTCTGTAGACGTTTGCTGCCTTGAGGTCAGAGGAGAATCTCTTGGGGCAATTTTAATTGGATATAGAAGAGAACATACTCTTTCTCAAAACGACTTAACTCGATTTGAGGAATTTTGCCAAGGTGCTGCAGTAGCAATTGCCAATGCAAGAACTCAAGAAAGAATTGCATCCTATACAGAAAGACTAGAAGAACTTGTTGAACAAAGAACTGCTGATTTAGCAATTCAATCAGCAAGAGCTGAAGAAGCTAATCAAGCTAAGTCAAGATTCTTGGCAAATATGAGCCATGAATTACGCACCCCTTTAACAGCAATCGTTGGCTATTCAAGTGTACTTTGTGATGGAGTCTTTGGTGAATTAAATGACAAACAAAAGGATGCCTTGAACGCTATTTCAAGATCAAGCGATCACTTAAAGAGCTTAATCGACGACGTTCTTAACCTTGCAAGAATTGAGTCTGGTAAAGAAGAAGCTGAACCAATAGCTGTTTCAACAAAAGATCTTCTCACACAAGCGCATAAACTCATTCTTCAAAGTGCTATCGGTAAAGGTGTTAAGTTAAAGCCTTTAGAACTATCAACTGATATAGCAACTACTGCTATTTATACTGACCCAAAACATATTCAACAAATTATTATCAACCTAATGTCTAATGCGATTAAATATACACCAAAAGGTGGCGAAGTAATATTAAACGCTGAATCTGCCGGTGATAAAATTAAAATAAGTATTTCTGATACGGGTGTTGGCATACCTGCACATAAGCAGAAAAAGCTTTTTGAAAGATTTGAACGTGGAGATGACACCTATAGTAAAGAACAAGAAGGAACTGGTATTGGCCTCAATTTAACTAAACAACTTGTAGAACTAAATGGAGGAAGAATTGGTTTCGAGAGCGTTGAGAATAAAGGAAGTACTTTTTGGATACTTATGCCAGTTGCTGGAGAAGAGGTAAAACAACTTACGATTAAGGACAATAAAGAATTAAGAGTAAGATTAGATGGGCTCTCTACTTTAGTTGTTGATGACAACACTGATACTTGTGATGTATTAAAGCACATCTTACAAGCGGCTGGTGCTAATGTAAGAACCGCAAATTCTGTAAAAGATGGTATTGTCCTTCTTGAACAGGAAACCCCTGATATAGTACTAACTGACTTAGCAATACCGGGAGAGTCAGGTCTTGTTTTAATAAAGCATATACGCAATTTGCAAAACGATGTTTCCAGATTGCCAATTATCGTGCTAAGCGCCTGTGCTTTTAAGGCTGATCAAGATGAGGCCATAAATTCTGGTGCCTCAATGTTCATCCCAAAACCTTTTAGGCCTAATGATGTTGTAAAAAAAGTTAGACAGCTTACACTACAGATGGCTATGGAGTAGGTTTTAAATGACGGATACTAGCGCAAAAAAGAACACAGCAGAAGAGTTTCTAGAGAAACTTAGAAAAGCATTAAGTAGTGATGGAGATTTTCCTGCAAGTGCTAAAGTTGTCGCCGAACTACGTACTCTTACATCCAATCCAAAAACAACTGGCGCTCAAATAACAGAAATTATTTTAAAAGAACCTTCTTTAGGAACAAGAGTTTTATCTTTGGTGAATAGTTCTTTTTACCGTAGAAGAAAGCCAATTATGACTGTAAGCCAAGCAGTAGTCCAAATAGGTATGAAACCACTATCTGAACTCTGTGCTGGTTTAATACTACTGCAAAAGTTTGTACCAACAGCTAGACAAAGCGGGCCTTTTGCAAATTGTCTAAAGCGTACAGTTGTAACTTCGCTTTTGACTAGCACAATTAATGGAAAAGCAAATTCTAGCTTAAGCTCTAAGACTGAAGAAACTGGCTATTTAGCAGGCAGCTTTGCAGAACTAGGAACTCTTTTGCTTGCCTTCTACTTTCCACAAGTTTACGAAACAGCCCTAAAACGTTCCGAAAGTAAAAAACATGATATTTCCCAAAGCATTAAAGAAATAACTGGCCTTAGCCCATTACAAATAAGCATGGAAGTTTTGCAAGAACTAAATCTTCCTGAATTTTACAGCACAGTGCTCGATGTAACTGATAAAGTTACTAGAAATATACCAATTGCTGAAAGTGATCAGGTTCCAGAACAAATCATTTCTTTAGGTAAATCGCTTTCTGCAGCAAAATGTATATCCTCTGCAATAATATCGGGGAGCGGAAAACCAGAACTAGATAAAGCAATTCAATTTGCTATTAACTCGCTTAACTTACCATCTGATTTAATCACTGCTGTTATTGGCGATTTACCAGCACAATTTAAAGATCACTGCTCAGCAATAGAGATTAACTTACCAACTCTTCCAACGTTCATACATAGCTATAAGAACGGTGGAGAACCAACAAAAGATCAAGATGAGCAAGAGACAAGTGGATTTATGGACTTTGTTGATGAAATCCGACAAGCAGTTGATAATAGAGAGCCTCCTGCATCAGTAATTACATCTGTACTTGAAACTTTTGTTTGGAGCTTGAAATTTGATAGAGTTATGCTTCTTCTCCTCGATAAAAATAAAACTAAGTTAGTAGGTAGAATGGGCCTTGGAGAATTTGGAGATTTAAATCCGCAAAATATTATTAGACCAATTGAAAACGCTCCCCCCCTTGCACCTGATGCTGCTGCCAACAGAGAGGCAAGACCAGTTTTTAATGGGGATCCTATTACTCCTGGCTCTTGGCCAATAGTCGCTATCCCTGTAGGATTTGGCAAAAAGGCAATTGGTGTAGTTTATGGGGAATGCAATGAAGGTAGTAGAGGTGAGCTAAGCGCTAAAGAACAAGCTGCAATTGGTGTCTTAACAGAATTACTTGATAGATCTATAGTGGTCAAAGGATAATAAAATGACTAAGAAAGCTTTAATAATTGACGACGATCCAATGATACGAGGCCTTGTGAAATCCATGCTAGAAGCAGAAGGATATGAAATTGATATGGCTGAAGATGGTACAGTAGGAATTGAAATTCTTGAAAAAACTGATTCTCCTATTGATTATACAGTAATAATACTAGATGTTGT
>JAGRAS010000088.1 GCA_020434465.1 Bdellovibrionales bacterium
TGGATCTGGGCTTTCAGACTTTACAGCATCTCTTATTTTACCTTCTCGTTTTACATCGATTCCATATCTAGAGGCCAAAAGCTCAATAGCTTCAGGAAAAGAAAGCCCCTGTTGTTCCATTACGAAAGTGATTACATTTCCAGACGCTCCACAACCAAAGCAGTGATAGTACGCATCTTGAGGTCTAACATTAAAAGAACCGGTTTTTTCGTTATGAAAAGGACATAAGCCTACAAAATTATTACCAGCCTGTCTTAAGTTTACAACTTCACCGACAACATCAACAATATTGACTCTATTTTTTACTTCAGAGATTGTCTCTTGAGAGATCATACAGCCTTAACTAATACAGCAACTCCCTGCCCCCCGCCAACACAGAGCGTAGCTAAGCCAAGTTCTTTGTTTTCTCTTCTTAACTGATGAATTAAAGTTGTTATAATTCTTGCTCCACTAGCACCAATTGGATGCCCAAGTGCTATTGCGCCACCTGCAATATTAATTTTACTAGTATCCCATTCTAAAGATTTGTTTACTGCAATCGCTTGTGCAGCAAAGGCCTCATTAGATTCTATAAGATCTATATCGCTTAAATTTGTTCCAGTTATTTTTAGCAAGCTTTTTACTGCTTCCACAGGCCCAAGTCCCATTAATTTCGGTTCAACACCTGCGCTTGCCCAACCCAAAATTTCAGCTATCGGCTTACTTCCTGAATTATCAGCTGAGGCAGAAAGCAATAAGCAGGCTGCTCCATCATTAATTCCTGATGCATTACCTGCTGTAACAGTCCCACCTTCTCTAAATGCAGGTTTTAATTTTGCAAGGCTTTCAATGCTTGCATCTTTTCTTGGATACTCATCAACTGAAAACTCTGCTATTTTTTGCCCTCGTTTCATTATATCTAAAGACACAATTTCATCTTTAAAATATGAGTTTTCAATAGCTAAACTCGCTTTACGCTGACTTTGATAAGCGAATTCATCTTGCTCTTCACGTGAAATAGAAAATTTCTCTGCAAGATTTTCTGCTGTGATACCCATATGGCAATTATTAAACACATCAGTTAATCCGTCTTGTAAAATTAGATCATTTAGATCAGAGTTTCCTAATCTTGCGCCCCAGCGACTCTTCAAAGAAACATATGCTGCACCAGACATTGATTCTGTCCCGCCAGCCAACACGCAATCTGCTTCTCCGGATTTAATCATCGAAGATGCCAAAGACACAGCTTTGAGACCAGAGCCACAAACTTTATTAATCGTAAATGCAGGGGTGGAAATATCTAGCTCAGAATTCAAGGCAACCTGGCGAGCTATATTCATTCCATAGCCTGCACCAAGTACGTTTCCGATGATAACCTCAGAAACTTTTGATTTTTTTACTTGATCCAAACAAGCCTTTGCACAAGCAGTAGCTAAATCTTGTGGTTTAAAATCTTTAATTGATCCTCCAAAGGATCCAATCGCAGTTCTCTTTGCAGCTAATACATATACCTTATTCATCTTCATCCTCTAGAGATCCATCCCATTCATAATCCACATAAATTTCCATTACTTCATACTCTCTTGCACCACCTGGTAAATTTAGTTTTGCTACATCTCCAAGCTCCTTTCCAATCAGTCCCTTACCTAACGGAGATTCAATAGAAATCCAACCTTTTTCTATCTCTGTTTCGTCTTCACCATAAATGCTATAAGTTTTTTCTTCGCCTGAATCTAAATCTTCTATTTTAACAGTCACACCAAAAACAACTTTATTAAACCCAGTTAGTTTTGTTGGATCTATTATGTCTGCATGACTAAGTTTAGTTTCAATATCTCTAATTTTTGCTTCTACCATTCCAGACTTTTCTTTTGCGGCATCATAATCAGCATTCTCTGATAAATCACCGTGAGCTCTAGCAACTTCTATTGCCTCAGCAATAGCCGGTCTCATAGCTTTTAACGATTTAAGCTCTTTTCTTAATGCTGCATTACCTCTTGGTGTAATAGGTCTTTTCATAAAATCCCTCAATTTTCAGAAGCACTAGGCTACTTAATTTATTCAAAATTTTCAATACAAACTAAAAATAGTGCTATGTTGTTGTTCTTAAACTTTTAATCATGCTTTAGCTATTTCAAACCCAAGTTCAAGCTAAGACCCCTCAAACTAAGACCTCTGAGAAGCAACGTATTCCTGTATCGACTTAACCCCAAGCGTATCGCCACGAGAAAGTTCAGCAGTTCCTGAAGCAGCAGCTAAAGCAGCAGCCATAGTTGTATAAGTAGGAACATTTAGTTCGTTAGCAACAAGCCTAATCGATCTAGAATCTAACAAGGTTCCTGATCCTTCTGGTGTATTAATAACAATGTTAACCCTACCTTCACCTAACAAATCTACTATGTGCGGCGAACCTTCTCTAACTTTATTAACTTCTGAAACTTCAATTCCATTTTTCTTTAAAAAAGCTGCTGTTCCCTTGGTTGCTACTAAAGAATAACCTTGATCTTTAAACATTTTAGCTACAGCTAATAAATCAGATTTATCATTATCATTTACACTAAGGAATACACTTCCTTTTTTAGGAAGGATATTTCCTGCAGCAAATTGTGCTTTGATAAAACTAGATGAGAAGCTGCTGTCAATCCCCATTACTTCTCCAGTGGATTTCATTTCTGGTCCAAGTATTGTGTCTGCTCCCTTAAATTTATTAAAAGGAAATACACAAGCTTTAATTGCTACAGAATTTTGCTCCTCAACTTCTTTTACACCCAATTCTTTAATTGTTTTGCCTGCCATAATTCTTGCAGCAACTTTTGCCCAAGGTACGCCAATTGCTTTACTAACAAAGGGGACTGTTCTCGATGCCCGAGGATTAACCTCAAGAATGAAAACTTCATTTTTAGATGTAACAGCAAATTGAATGTTTATTAACCCTGAGACGTTTAACTCAAGGGCAAGTTTACAAGCTTGATCTTTTAAAACATCAACAACCTCTTTACTCAATGTTTGTGGTGGCATGCAGCAAGAACTATCACCAGAATGTACTCCAGCTCTTTCAATATGTTCTAAAACACCAGCAATAATAGCTTGCTTACCGTCACAAACAGCATCTACATCAACCTCAATTGCATTATGCAAATAACGATCTATAAGCACTGGTCTTTCGTTTGAGACTTCAACACTCTCTTCCATGTACTCAATTAAATCTTGTTCTGTATAAACAACTTTCATTGCTCTACCACCCAGAACAAATGAAGGTCTTATCATTAATGGAAAATCTAATTTTTTTGATGCTGCTAGTGCTTCTTTTAAAGAACTTGCTGTTGCGTTTTCAGGTTGTTTGAGTCCCAACTTATTAACAAGAGCAGAGAACTTCTTACGATCCTCTGTACTATCAATTGCAGAAACTGAAGTTCCAATAATTGGAACTCCCGCTGCCTCAAGCGCCCCTGATAGCTTAAGTGGAGTTTGACCACCGAACTGAACAATAACCCCATCAGGTTTTTCGCGATCTACAATTGCCATTACAGATTCAAAAGTTAATGGTTCAAAATAAAGTTTATCACTAATATCATAGTCGGTTGAAACTGTTTCAGGGTTGCAATTAACCATTATTGTCTCAAAACCATCCTCTTTCAAAGCAAGGACTGCATGCACACAACAATAATCAAATTCAATTCCTTGACCAATTCTGTTAGGCCCAGAGCCAAGAATAATTATTTTCTTCTGATTAGTGCTTGGCGCTTCATCACAAGACTCGTAAGTTGAATATAAATATGGAGTAAAAGCTTTGAATTCTGCTGCACATGTATCTACAGATTTAAATACAGGCAGAACTCCCAAACGTTTTCTATAGTCTCTAACATCCTGCTCTTTACATGAACAAAGGTTTGCAATTCTAATGTCTGTAAAACCGTTTTCTTTTAGAAACTTTAGTTTTTCAACACTTATATCTTCTAGCTTAGTACCTTTAATATTTTCTTCTGTATCAATAATTTCTTTTATCTGTATTAAAAACCAAGGGTCAATAGATGTCGCTTTAAACAAATCTTCAATACTTGCTTTATTTCTAAAAGCTTCGCCAACAAACCAAATTCTTTCTGCACTAGGTCTTTTACAAGCATCTAAAAGTTCCGTTCTACCTAAATTTCTCGTAAGTTTAGCGCGATCAAAACCATAGCTATCTAACTCTAGTGAAGCCATGGCTTTTTGGAGAGACTCTGAAAAATTTCTTCCAAAGGACATCACCTCACCGACCGCCTTCATTTGAGTGCCTAAGGTAGAGTCTGAATGTGGAAACTTTTCAAAATTAAATCTCGGAATTTTTGTTACTACATAATCAATAGAGGGTTCAAAGCAGGCTGGTGTCTGCTCAGTAATATCATTTGTAAGCTCATCAAGCGTATAACCAACAGCTAGCTTTGCAGCAATTTTTGCAATTGGGAAACCGGTTGCTTTAGATGCTAAAGCTGAACTCCTAGAAACCCTTGGATTCATTTCAATGATTATTACATCGCCATCAACTGGATTTACTGCAAATTGAACGTTTGAACCACCTGTATCAACACCAATTCTCCGCATTACTCTAATAGAAGCATCACGCAAAACTTGATACTCTTTATCAGTTAGAGTTTGAATTGGGGCGACTGTGATAGAATCACCTGTATGAACTCCCATTGGATCAAGATTCTCAATGCCGCAAACAATTACAACATTATCTTTTAAATCCCTCATTACTTCTAGCTCAAATTCTTTCCAGCCAAGAAGAGACTTTTCAATTAGAACTTCTTTATTTGGGCTTTGCGACAAGGCATATGAAACCATTCTCTTGAGATCAGAATGAGAATTTACAATACCACCTCCTGAACCACCTAGAGTTCTAGAGGGCCTTAGAATCATTGGGAAACCTATTTTATCTACTAGTTGCTCTGCTTCTTCTAATGAATGAACTACAGCACTTTCAGCACTCTTCAAGCCTATTTCATTCATTGCTTGTTTGAACAAGTCTCTATCTTCAGCAGTTTTTATCGCATCAATGCTGGCACCAATTAGTTGGCAATTATATTTCTCTAATACTCCTGATTCATACAAAGCAATTGCTGTATTTAGTGCTGTTTGCCCACCCATTGTAGGCAATAAAGCGCAAGGTCTTTCTTTAGCAATAATTTTTTCAACAAAACTTGGAGTTATCGGTTCAATGTAAGTCTGATCTGCAAATTCAGGATCAGTCATTATCGTTGCAGGATTAGAATTAACTAATACTACATTATAACCTTCTTCTTTAAGAGCTTTTACAGCTTGGGTACCTGAATAATCGAATTCACAAGCCTGCCCAATAACTATTGGACCTGAACCAATTAATAAAATTTTCTTTATATCTGTTCTTTTTGGCATACTAAACCTTTAATTACTCCAAATAATACCAAGAGCACTATGAAACAACACTTTCATAGAACCTATCAAACAAATAAGAAGCATCATGTGGTCCTGGTGATGACTCTGGGTGATATTGTATTCCAAAAGCTTTACATCCAGGGATTTTTAATCCAGCAACAGTATTATCATTTAGATTAACATGAGTGACTTGCCCCTTATCTTTGAGCGAATCTCGATCAACAGCAAATCCATGATTTTGCACAGTGATTTCTACTTTTCTTGTATCTAAATCGATAACTGGATGATTACCTCCACGATGTCCAAACTTTAATTTATAAGTTTTTGCCCCAATAGCTAAACCTAAGATCTGATGCCCAAGGCAAATACCAAACATTGGCAATTTTCCAATTAACTCACTAACAGTTTTTGTTAAGTACTTTACTGGTTCCGGATCGCCAGGGCCATTTGATAAAAACAAGGCATCTGGATTTAAACTTAAAATCTGCTCAGAATTATACATAGCAGGCACAACTGTTACTCTAAAACCTGATTTTAATAATAGTCGTAAAATATTACGCTTAACTCCACAGTCAACAGCAACAACATGAGGACGATTTGTAAGCTTGTGTTCACTTAGTTTGGGATAACCTTGCTTCTCAACTGACCAAGGAAGCTCATTCCAATGATAAGGCTCAGTGCAACTAACTATTTTCGCTAAATCTTGACCTTCCATAGATTTTGCAGATCGAGCTTTATCAACTAAATCATCAACTGAAAGAGACTCACCAGCCGCCATTGCTCCCATTTGCGCACCATTATCTCGCAAGTGCGAAACTAGCATTCTAGTATCAAAACCTGCTAAGCCCATTACTTTTGATTTTTTAAGATAGTGATCAAGATCTTCTTGCGCTCGATAATTAGATACTAATGGACTTAACTTTTTAATAAGCACACCTTCGACATGAACTTTATCACTTTCATTATCAAAGCTATTGCAACCAACATTGCCAATATGCGGGTATGTAAAACACATTATCTGACCTGAATAACTAGGATCAGTTAAAATTTCCTGGTAACCATACATTGAAGTATTAAAAACAACCTCACCGATTGCAGCTTCTTCAATTCTGCGCTTATAGCCAAAGGCATAACCATCAAAACAGGTGCCATCGGCCAACGCTATTTTCGCTGGTACTATTTTATCCATCAACAACCTCTCTATTTTTAAGAATTTGTTGCCCAGCAACAAAAACATCTGTAGCTATACCCTGCATCTCCCTGCCAAAAAAAGGGCTATTTTTGCTTTTTGAAGCATTAAGCTTTTCAGAAAATAAATACTTAAACTCTGGATCAATTATTGTTACATCAGCAACAGAACCCTTCTGAAGAGTTCCCAGTCCTAATCTGTAAATCGAAGATGAAGATACACTTAATGCTTCAATCAGTCTTTTTCTTGAAATTTTATTAATTCTAACCGCCTCTAACATTAAAGGCAGCGTAGTTTGCAAACCAAGTATACCCATTGGAGCATTTTCAAACTCAACAAATTTACTATCGTGATGGTGAGG
>JAGRAS010000089.1 GCA_020434465.1 Bdellovibrionales bacterium
ACAAATTGTTCTATAAAATCTTAACCTAAAGTTATCTGCGTAAACATCTGGAAAAGCTTCAGCATATTTCCTAATGAAATAATCTAGAAACTCTTGAGTAATAATCAAAAATAAATAACAAGGAAAATAAAATTCAAAGATTTCTTTTATACTTAAATCTTGAATCTTGCTAATTACTTCACTTAGTAAAAAAACTGCAACAAAAGAAAATACTGTTGAAAAAATACTACAAAAAGTTAAAACCCAAAAAATCAGTTTAAACTCACCCATGTTTTTAAAGAAAAATACTAATGGGTAAAGTGGTAGCTTACTAAGATCATCAATCTTTTCTAAGGATTTTATTTTTGTTTTCCACATAAGAATGAGCTTAGATTACTTTCAGATATACAATAGGAAAAGTGCTTTTTTAGATCGATCTTTATTAATGCTGCATGTTGTGATCAGAGTGCTGACTATGATGATTATGATGGGAGTGGCCCCCAACTAATCCAAGATGTGTTCCAATAGAAATAAAACCAGCAATAATTAAAAGTATTGCTGTAATTTTAGGTAAATATAATCCAAGCTTTTTTGTAATAATACCAGAAAATACACCGATACCCAGCATCATCGGAACTGTTCCCAGCCAAAAGACGACCATTATTAAGGCTCCTTGTTGCCAATTACCTGAAGAAGCTGCAACCGCAGCATATGCATATAACCAACCACAAGGTAAAAAAGTTGATAGAAGGCCGATAGCAAATGCTTTTAAGTTCCAATTTATGCTTGGTTTTGATTTTAATAAGTTTCTGAAAATTAAAGAAAGTTTCTTGAAAAAATTTGCTGCAAGCCCAGTTTCAAAGTTAAGAGAGTTTGAATTAACAAGGCCGCGAACTCCCCAAATAATCAAAAGCAATCCTGTCAGCAATGCTGCCAACTTTTGAAAACCAGCTAATATACCAAGCTGATTGATAAGCCCTCCAGCATATCCAGCTAATGCGCCAAGCAAAGAGTAGGTTATCAAGCGCCCCAAATTATATAGTATATGTGCAAGAAATTTAGATTCTACTTGCCCTGAATAAAACATAACAAAGCCTCCACACATGCCAGCACAGTGCATACTCCCAAAAAGGCTTGAGATAAGAATTGAACTTATTAATGAAATATTCATAGGACTTTCCTTTAATATTTACCTTTAGTAGCTTCTTTGTATGACTGCAAGCCCTGCTAATAATTCTGAGGTAAAATTATGCCTTCATTGTGATCTTCCCGTTCCAATTGAAAGAGATAGTGATAATTTCTGCTGTTCCGGCTGTAGATTCGTTTATAAGACCATTCATGATCACGGGCTTGAAGACTTTTATGATTATAAGAAAAATCTTGATGAAAGCTTAGCTAAGCCTGCGCCAGATCCTGGTTTGGATTATGATTTTTTCGACGATCCTGAATATTCAAAAAAGCACATTACTTGTTCCTCAGAAAATGTGATGAGTACTTTTCTATTTATAGATGGAATTCATTGTGCTGCATGCATTTGGTTACTTGAAAAACTTCCTCAAATTCTTGATGGCTTACTTGTCGCTCGGCTTAGCTTTAGCGAGCAAATTTTATACTTAGAATACTTATCAAATAAAACTAAGTTATCCTCTATTGCTAAACTAATTAGCAGTTTTGGATATAAACCTTTACCCCCTGACACAAATATTAAGGCCTCACTTGTAAAAGAACGACGGAGCGAGTTGCTAAAAATTGGAGTTGCTGGTCTTTGTGCTGGTAACACGATGCTGCTTGCAGTTTCACTTTACCAAGGTCTTTATACTGGAATTGCTAAGGAGTATGAGACTTTTCTTCAATGGATAAGTTTTGCAATTAGCTTACCTGCTGTTTTTTATTCAGCCAGACCTTTTTACTCTTCTGCGTTTACTGGTCTAAGGGCTGGTATAGTACATATTGATTTACCGATTGTTATTGGGATTTTGGCAGGGTTTTTTATAAGTACTTGGAATACGTTACTTGCTGATTCGCATGTTTATTTTGATTCAATCTGCATGCTGATTTTTCTCTTGTTAGTTGGAAGATGGTTTAAAAATCGCGGAATAGATAGAGCACGCAAAGAAGCTGCACTATTGCCGTCAATTCTCCCACATAATGTTAGTCTTGTGATTAACAATACTGTAGTTTCAAAGTTTATTGATGAACTTAAAGTAAACGATCATATTGAGGTAGGAGAAGAAGAGATTATTCCAGTAGATGGTAGTATTGTTCAAGGTAAGGCGACTATCAATTTAGCTTTTCTAACTGGCGAGTCTAGTCCAGTCAAGGTTGAGACGGAAGACAAAGTTTTTGCTGGATCCAAATTACTTAGTGGAAAAATTAGAATAAAGGCAGAACAACTTGATAAATCTACTAGACTTGGAAAGATTTTAAAACTTGCTGCATTAAGTAGCAAGTCTCGCCCAGCTATTATTCAACTAACAGATAAACTAAGTGTTTGGTTCACATTAATAATAATAACTGGGGCAGCGGCATGTTTTTGCTATTGGTTTTCATTTGGTGTTGATAAAGCATTTCAAAATACTTTAGCCTTTTTAGTTGTAGCATGCCCATGTGCCCTTGGTTTGTCTGCTCCTACTGCTCTTAGTGTAGCAATAGCAAGAGCTGCCAGTAATGGGATTTTTATCAAAAGTGAAGATACTATTGAGCGGCTTTGTAATAGTAATGCAGTTATTTTTGATAAGACGGGAACTTTAACTAATACTGAGGTTGTTTTCGAGAATATTGAATATTTTGGGAATCAAAAAGAAAATGAGATCTTGCAAGTTATTAAATCACTAGAACAAAATTCACAGCACCCAATAGCTTTATGTATCCAAAGAAAGCTAAAGCACATTAAAGAAGTAAGCTTATTAAATGTATCAGAGCAAGCAGGTAAAGGAATTTCTGCTTGTTACAAAAATGAAAACTGGCTTATCTGATCTTTTGCTTGGGCAAATGAACTTGGAGTTGACTTAAGTTTATTGTCAAAAAAAGTAACTGCATTTACAGAAGTTTTACTTATAAAAAACAAATCTCTAATTGCTCGTTTGAAGTTTAAATCAGAGCTTAAAGAAAACGCTAAACGAAACATTAATCTTATTAGAAATATGGGTAAAAAAGTTTTAATTTTATCTGGAGATTCGCAGAAAGCAGTTAAAAGAGTTGCTAGTGAACTTGGAATTGAAGAGGATAGTGCTATTTGTTGTGCACTTCCAGAAGACAAGCTTAAGATAATTAATGAAATGTCAGCTAGTAGACCAACCATGATTGGCGATGGTGTAAATGATTCAGCAGCACTAAGCGCTGCATATATTGGAATAGGAGTTAGGGGTGGAGTTGAAGCTACATTAAAATCGTCAGACGTTTACATATCAACAGGAAGAATTGATGAAATTACAAATTGTTTTATTGGCGCTAAAAAAACAAAGGCTTTGATAATGAGAAATTTTACTATCTCTGTATTGTATAATGTAATTGGTGGCTCACTTGCTCTAATGGGCTTGATGCATCCACTACTTGCGGCAATACTTATGCCTATAAGTTCACTTTCGATTATTGCATCTTCCCTTTTTAGTAGAACTTTCTAACAATGGAAATTATCTTTGGTCTTTTACCAGTTTCAATAGTGATTGCTCTGCTTGGCTTAGCTGCCTATATCTGCACAGTTAAATCAGGACAGCTCGACGATTTAGATACTCCTCCTAGGCGGATGCTATTTGATGATAAACCAGATTCTGACCCTAAGAAGTGACACAAAGTTATACTTTAGTATTTTAGTATACTATTTTTATTGAATATTTATCACTCAAAGCTTTTCTTAAAACCTATATAGAAGTAGATTAAAAATAGGCAATGTTTGAGTGTTGTTTTTCAATACTCAAGTCAATTTTTTAGTCAAGTTCAATTTATTTTTTGGGATTTTAAGCCATGAGCAACGAAGTTGAATCGTTTAAGTATGATGATGCAATAGTAAGAAAATTTATCATTGTAACTATTTTGTGGGGAGTTGTTGGTATGCTTGTTGGCGTAATAATAGCTGCGCAGCTCGCTTACCCTGCTCTTAATTTTGACTTGCCTTGGCTTACTTTTGGTAGATTAAGACCTCTGCATACAAATGCGGTGATTTTTGCTTTCGCCGGTAATGCGGTTTTTGCAGGAATGTATTACTCAACTCAACGCCTGTTAAAAACAAGAATGTGGAGTGATAAGCTTTCTGCAATTCACTTTTGGGGATGGCAGTTAATTATAGTTGCAGCGGCTATAACTCTTCCTTTAGGTATCACTGTTTCAAAAGAATATGCAGAACTTGAATGGCCAATTGATATTGCAATAGCTCTTGTCTGGGTAGTAATGGCATGGAACTTTTTTATGACCTTATTGGTAAGACGCGAGCGCCATGTTTATGTAGCAATCTGGTTTTACATTGCAACTATTATAACTGTTGCGATGCTACATATTGGAAATTCAATCAACCTTCCAGTATCTTTTTTAAAAAGTTATCCAGTATATGCTGGCGTACAAGATGCTTTGGTTCAGTGGTGGTACGGCCATAATGCTGTGGCATTTTTCCTAACTACACCATTTTTAGGTTTAATGTATTATTTCGTTCCAAAAGCTGCTGGAAGACCAGTTTATTCTTATAGACTTTCGATAATCCATTTTTGGTCATTGATTTTTATTTATATCTGGGCTGGCCCTCACCACTTATTAAATACTGCACTTCCTGAGTGGGCACAAACAATTGGGGTAGTATTCTCAATTACTCTAATTGCTCCTTCTTGGGGTGGTATGATCAACGGCTTACTTACCTTAAGGGGTGCCTGGGATAAATTAAGAACAGACCCAATTCTAAAGTTTTTAGTTGTTGGAATAACCTTCTACGGAATGTCTACGTTTGAAGGTCCGATGATGTCAATTAAACAAATCAATTCACTTACACATTACACAGACTACACGATTGGTCACGTTCATGGTGGTGCTTTGGGCTGGAACGGATTTATCTCCTTTGGAATGATTTATTATTTAATTCCAAAACTTTGGAAACGCCAACTTTGGAGTCAGAAATTAATAATGACCCATTTTTGGACTGGTACAATTGGAATAGTTATCTACATGATTTCAATGTGGGCTTCTGGTGTCACACAAGGATTGATGTGGTGGGAGATGACTGACAAAGGTACTCTTGCATATCCAGAGTTTATTGAAACAGTAACTAGATTAATCCCGTTTTATTGGATTAGGCTTTTCGGAGGTGCATTATATTTAACAGGTCTACTGTTAATGGTTTATAATGTAGTTAAAACCCTCTCTGCAGCAAGGCATGAAGGGGTGGAGCTTTCAGATCAAACAGTAAAAGCTGCACCATTAGCAGCTGATCCAGTTAAACATGATGGCAATTGGCATCACAGACTTGAAGGAAAGCCTTTTGCTTTTAGCGTTTTAGTTTTACTAGCAGTAATAATTGGTGGTCCTGTACAGTACATCCCTCTTGTTGCAAATAAAAGCAATGTACCAACTATTGCTTCTGTGAAGCCTTATACACCACTTGAATTAGAAGGTAGAGATATATACGTAAAAGAAGGTTGTTATAACTGCCATTCTCAAATGATACGTCCATTTATGGATGAGGCATTAAGATATGGTGATTATTCAAAACCAGGTGAGTTTGTTTATGATCACCCATTTCAATTTGGATCAAAACGTACCGGTCCTGATTTACATAGAGTTGGTGGGAAGTATCCACACTATTGGCACTATCGACACATGAAAGAACCTGAGTCTACAACTCCAGGATCGATTATGCCAAAGTATCCATGGCTTTATGAAAATGATTTAAGTACAAAATTAACCTTGAAAAAGATTCAAGCAATGAAAACACTTGGGGTTCCATATTCAAACTCCGATGTTGAAAATTCAGTTGCTATGCTTGAAAGTCAAGCTTCAAAAATTGTAAGTGAACTTTCAAGTCAAGGAGTAGCAGACACTGAAGGTCTTGAATCTAAAGAGATAATTGCATTGATTGCCTATTTGCAAAGATTAGGTACAGACGCAAAAGGAGTTAATTAAAATGAAGGATCTTGTTCCTTATATAGATACACCTTTTGCCACATTAATAGTTACCCCTCTTTTATTGGTAATGTTTATTGTGATTATTTGGTGGGTCTATAGAAAAGATAGGAAACATATTTACAACTCCGTAAGTAAGTTTCCTTTAGATTCAGACAAGCTTTCTGAAGACATTAATAACAATATTTGAAAACAAGTTTTGCGATGAGGAGTTACAATGGCTAAAGAAAAAGATGAACTATTAGATCATAATTATGATGGTATCCAGGAATACGATAATGATTTACCAAGATGGTGGCTAAATATCTTTTGGCTTACAACTATCTTTGCAATTTGTTATGCAACCTGGACCCATATTTTAAGAGAAGAAACTCAACAAGAAACATTAGCAAGAAGATTGAAAGAAAACCAAGCACTACGGCAAGAAGCCTCAGTTAACACCACTGCTAATGATATTGGTAATGAAGAATTAATAAACATGTCTGCTGATAGTAATTTATTAGCACGAGCCAAAGCTAATTGGGATTCAAAATGTGTTGCTTGTCACGGTGCAAATGGGGAAGGTTTAGTGGGGCCAAACTTAACTGATAAGTACTGGCTGCATGGTGGTAACCCTGAAGACATTAGAAACGTTATAAGAAAAGGAGTACTTGAAAAAGGTATGTTAGCTTGGGAAACTGTTATGAACCCAGATGAAATCAATGAAATTACAGCTTACGTTTTATCCCTACAGGGAACAAAGCCTTCAAATCCAAAAGATCCACAGGGAGAACTTTTTGAATAGGTGTTTATTATAATCAATGAAT
>JAGRAS010000008.1 GCA_020434465.1 Bdellovibrionales bacterium
AAAGCGAGGGAAGGATAGTATAACTACTTAATTTAATCAAACTTAGGCTTGGGATAATGTACCCAGATTATTTAAAAAGTATGCTTTTAAAAGCAGGCGATACAATTGGAATTGTTACTCCCTCAGCCCCAGCCCATCCTGATGTACTTGGAAGAGTAAGAACAGGGTTAGACAAACTTGGATTTAAAATTAAATGTCCACATGATCCTAGTAAGTATTACAATAGCAATGAGTACCTTTATTCAAATGGATCAGCTGAAGAACGAAGTTTGGCGTTTAATTCACTAATTTCTGATTCTGAGGTTGCTGCTATTTGGAGCTTAAGAGGTGGCTATGGAGCTACTGAAATGATTGAAAAGATTGATTATGATTCTTTAAAAAAGACTCCTAAACTTTTGATTGGTTTTTCAGACTTTACTGCTGTAATGTTATCAGTTTTGGCCAAAACTAAAATTGTTTCTATCCACGCCCCAAGCTTAATGAGCTTATTTGAAGAAAGTCCTACTGAAGATGCCCAACTTAATTTACAGGTTTGTTTTGATTTTTTACTCGGAAAAAACTTGCAAGTTTTTAAAGATAATCAGTTATCTGTTATCAATAAAGGAGCTCCAGCTGAAGGCAATTTAATTGGTGGAAATTTATCTACTCTAGCTAGCTTAATTGGTAGTACATATTTACCCTCATTTGAAAACTCAATTTTGTTTTTGGAAGAAACAGGGGAATCACCTAGGCAAGTTTTGAGACTGCTAAGCCAGTTAAAGCTTTCAGATATTTTGTCTCAAGTTAAAGCCATAGTTCTAGGTAGTTTTGGTAGTTCCGATAAACTTTCATCGCGTGGGCCATCACTTGAGGAAGTTTTCCACAGCTTCTTCTCAAATACTAAGCTACTCGTAGTTAAGGATGCTTCATTTGGGCACCAAGGAAAAAACTTTCCAGTACCAATTGGTGCAAGAGCAAGACTAAATTTGAATTCGCTTGAGTTTATTTAGCCAAGCATACTATAGTCAGTATTGCGAGAGAGCTTGTAACTTAACTGTAAAACTTAATGTCGCTAGGTATAAGCTTTTAATAAGAAAGTTGCCTCAAGCTAAAGCACTGTCTATCAGGAGTGGTCTATTATGCAAAATGCTGAAGTATTTTCTCAATTCACAACAAGTTCTTTTCTAGATGAAATTGACAGTACAATGTTGATGGGGATTGATGAAAATGTCTTTCCTGGTGCTTGTCTGTTAGTGGGGCAAAATGGAAAAGTTATTTACAATAAGGCATTTGGCTTTTTGTCTAATGAAGCAAATTCTTCAAGAACTAAAGTTACGACAGGAACGGTCTATGATTTAGCTGGCATTACAGGCTCTCTTGTTACGACAACATTGATAATGCTTTTAGTTGAGAAAGGTAGGCTTAAATTAGAAGATAAAGTCTCGCGTTATTTGCAAAGTTTTTCTGTACATGGAAAATCTCCGATAACTATCAAACATTTGTTAAATCAAACTTCAGGTTTAGTAGCCTGGCATCCATTTTATGAAGAAATTTTAAAAGCTGATACCGGTGCAAGAAAGGGAATAATTGCAAATCGAGTATCTAAAGAATTTGTAATTAATTCTATTAACCGCATGGTGCTCAAGCAAAAGCCTGGCAAAAAAGAAGAGTATAGTGATCTTAACTTTATGATCCTTGGCTTCATTATAGAAATTTTAACTGGAATGAGTATAGAAAGAGCTGCTCAGAAAATGATCTTTAATCCACTAGGAATGAGAGATACGGGCTTTATAGATCTTTCTATGTTAAAGCGCAGAGGTGTTTTGCCTATACAAGATATTATTGCGCCAACAGAAAAATGTTCCTGGAGAAATAAAGTGATTCATGGTGAAGTGCATGATGATAATACTTGGGCAATGGGTGGTATAGCTGGCCACAGCGGGCTTTTTTCGAATGCTAGTGATATTCACAAGATTTTGTCGGAGCTTTTACGAGCTTATGCAGGAAATAGCACTTTTTTAAGAGCGGCAACTGTCAGGCGATTTTTTGAAAAAAGTAGTAATGGAGAGACTTGTTGGTCTCTTGGTTGGGAAAATCCCTCTGAATGGAATGCAATGAATCAAGCAGCATTTAGTGATTGTGTTGTAGGACGCAGCGGCTTTACTGGTTGTAGTGTTTGGCTAGAACCTACAAGAGGCCTTGATTTTATTCTTTTAAGTAATAGGGTTAATCCAACACGAGCTAATAAAAAAATTAAAGATTTTATTCCACAAATTGTTAATACAGTTCTAAGGCTAGTTGATTAGCTTAGTTATTTAATTACCGGTTCATGTCATGTGGGATAAATTAACAGAATTAGAAGAAAAGTTTGAAGATATAAATCAAAAGTTATCCGATCCAAAAATAATTTCTGATAGAGCAGCTTTTCAGAAGTACTCAAAAGAACATAAAGATCTTCAAGAAATAGTTGCAACTTTTCGTGCATATAGAAAAGCAAAAAAAGAATACGATGATAGCAAAGAAATCATTAACTCTGGATCTGATGAAGATTTAATTTCTATGGCAAAGGAGGAATTGTTAACGCTTGAGCCAGAAATTGAATTATTTGAAGAAAAGCTACAAATCTTGTTGTTACCAAAAGATCCAAATGATGACAGAAACGTAATTCTTGAAATACGTGCTGGAGCCGGCGGGGATGAAGCAGCTATCTTTGTTGGTGATCTTTTCAGGATGTATTCTAGATATTCGGAAACTGTAGGTTGGAAAGTTGAGCTATTAAGTACAAGTGATGCCTCTTGTGGTGGTTATAAAGAAATTATTGCCATGATTAGTGGAGAGGGTGCATTTAGCCGACTAAAGTATGAGCGTGGGGTGCATAGAGTTCAGCGAGTTCCTGAAACTGAATCTCAGGGCAGAGTTCATACTTCTACTATTACTGTAGCAGTTATGCCTGAAGCTGAAGATGTTGAAATAACAATTGATCCTAAAGACTTAAGAGTAGACGTTTACAGATCTAGTGGCCCTGGTGGTCAGAGTGTTAACACAACAGACTCTGCTGTGCGTATTACTCATATACCAAGTGGAATCGTAGTAGCTATGCAAGATGAAAAATCTCAACATAAAAACAGAGAGAAAGCTATGCGAGTACTGCGTGCAAGATTATTTGAGAAAAAACAACAAGAGCAGGATGCTGAACGTAGAGCAGATAGACAGAGTCAGGTTGGTAGTGGTGATCGTTCAGAAAAAATTAGAACATACAACTATCCTCAATCAAGAATAACAGATCACCGAATAGGTTTAACTTTACATTCTCTATTTGTAGTAATAGATGGCGATTTAGATCAGTTGATAGACCCACTAATCACTCATTATCAAACTGAAGCTCTTAAAGGAACTTCTAGCGTTCATTAAGAAATTCTTTTGAGCTCTGTAAGGCTAAAATGAATATTCCAGAGTACTTATTAGAGAGGAAGATTATTCATATTGATATGGATGCTTTTTTTGCGTCGGTTGAGCAAAGAGATCACCCAGAGTTACGCGGTAAGCCAATTGCAGTTGGTGGATCTCCAACTGGAAGAGGGGTTGTGGCTGCGGCAAGTTATGAAGCGCGTAAATTTGGAGTTAGATCTGCAATGTCCAGTGCGCGAGCAATTAAGCTTTGCCCGCAATTAATATTCTCGAAATCAAGATTTGATGTATATCGAAGAATTTCTCGGGTGATAATGGCAATTCTTAGGGAATATAGCGAGCTTGTTGAGCCAATTTCAATTGATGAAGCTTATCTCGATGTAACTTTTAATAAGAAAGGCTTTAGATATGCTTCACAAGTAGCAAAAGAAATTCGAAAAAAAATTTACAGCTACACTGGCCTTACTGCCTCTGCTGGAGTAGCGCCAAATAAATTTCTTGCAAAAATAGCTTCTGATTTAAATAAACCAAATGGAATGGCCATAATTCAGCCAGAGACTGCTTTGCAGTTTTTATCTAAGCTGCCAATTCGTAAAATTCACGGAGTTGGCAAAGTAACAGAGGAAAAATTTTTGCAATTAGGAATACAGACTGTTGGTGACTTACAAGCAATTTCTGAGTTTGAACTTTGTAATAACTTTGGGAAGTCAGGGAGCTGGTATTTTAAACTTGCTAGAGGTGAAGACAGAAGACCAGTTAAAGTATTAAGAACTAGAAAATCAATAGGAATTGAAGATACTTTTGTAGAGGATATCATAGACCTTTCGGAGATGGCTACAAACTTAAAAGATTTAGCCTCACGCCTAGAGGTGAGAATGAGAAAGTCTGATTCAAAAGGCAAAACTATTACTCTTAAAATAAAATACTCTGACTTTAAGCTGATAACCAGAGCAGTTACTTTAAATGAGTTTATTAGTGATGAAGAAAATTTATTTAGTACTGCTAAAAGCTTACTTAAAGCTTCTTACGATGACAGCAAACCTGTACGCTTATTAGGAATATCAGTTTCAAATCTTGAGCATGAAAATCGTTCAGCAAAAGAGCAGCGAGCTCAACTGAATTTATTTTAAGTTGGCAAAAATGAAAATTTCTGAATTAAAAAGAGACATCAGTAGTGAACTTAAAAATTTTAGCACAACAGCTAGCCTTGATGCTGAGGTCATTATTGCTTATGTATTAAATTTTTCGCGCCTTGAGTTAGTTGCAAATAGTAAAGAAGAAGTTACGCCTAAAAACATGAAAATAATTGATTCTCTCGTAAAACGAAGAATACTAGGTGAGCCAATTGCATATTTAACTGGTAAAAAAGAATTCTTTGGAATTGATTTTAAGGTAAATTCTAGTGTTTTAGTACCAAGGCCAGAGACGGAAATAATTATCAGTCAGGCAATTAAAATTATTAAAAGCTATAATCGTAAAATAAAAATCTTAGATTTAGGAACCGGGAGCGCTTGTATTCCAATAGCTCTTGCTGTTGAACTTGATAAATTAAAAATAGAATATGAGATCACTGCGGTTGATACTTCAGAAAAAGCATTAGAAATCGCCAAAGAAAATGCCTTAAATCATTGTGTTAAAATCAATTTTATTAAGAGTGACTGGTTTTCGGCAATTAATGATTGCTATGACATTATTACGGCTAATCCTCCATACATAGCAGAAAATGATCTACGGGTGTCCAGAGAAATAAACTTTGAGCCTAGATCTGCCCTATATGCTGGTAATACAGGAATGGATGATATTTATAAAATTCTAGATAATTTTCGAACTTATTTAGCAGCAGATGGATTTTTGTTAATGGAAATTGGTTTCGAACAAGCCGAAGAGATAAAAAGCTATCTAATTGATACCCAAATAGAAGTTTTTAAGGATCTCTCCGGCTTAGATCGGATGGTGAAAATAAGTTGTTTTAATACGAATAACTTGTGTTAAAAAATTCTGTAGGCTTAAAATATCTTATATCATAGCTACCATCTATGAATTTAAACTTCATAACACCTGCATTTTTCATTTCAGACCCTGGTTTATCTGCCTTCCAATGTGCTTTTCCCATTCCATCAAAGTGGCTAAAAACAAGATCCGAAATTGCCGTGTCGCTCGCATTAGATTCGAAAATACCTATATCTACAATTTCTTTAGATCTGTATTCAGGTAAAACAACTTCAAAAAAAGGACTACCTTTTTTCTCTGGATAGAATGTCATACTATCAGGAGTTGGCACAAAGTCATCATGTGTTGGCGCCTCTATTTTATTCTCAGGTTTAACTTCTTTTTCTGGAGCTGGTTTTATTTCTTCAGGCAAGTTTTTTGGATCAATTTCTTTTAGAAACTGTCTTTGCTTTTTTACCTGCTTTTTTGTTAATTTTGGTTTTGAGTTAATTGCCTTTCTAAATTGTTTTAAGTTTTTTCCTGAATCAACTTTATTTGCTGCTACTTTTTCAATCGTTAGATCTATATTTGATGTGTTTGAGTCTGTTTTTGGCATTTCAACAACTTTACGCTTAAGTTTGTTAGTTTTTTCATCTAGCTGAGATTTGTTAAATGCAACATTTAAAATTTCTTTTTTTTGTTCTTTAGTAATTTTTGCAGTTTTACCGCGTTTAGAGTTGTTTTTTGTTGCAACTTCTAATACTTCATCTACTGCTCTAAAAATGGCTTGTCTATTTCGATCCTTTAACTGCTTTTTGTAATTTGGTTTAATTCTATTTATCAAGCGCTTGGCAACCGTTTGATCGATCTTTGAAAGTTGTGCATGCACTGTTGCTGCTAACAATAAGTCTTCGCTTAAGCGTTCATTTTTTAATGTTTCGCCAGTTTTGTTTGAGCCTGTTAAAGCATTGATTACTAAAGCAGCAGAGTTTCTAATTTCTGCTTCTGACACTTCAACAGCCAATGATGTATTGTTTACAACGATATTTGTTTCTCTAGTTACTTTCATGATCCCTCTTTTGCATTTACATAATTTTATGAGATCCTTGGTATGGAATTTTTTTGCTCCATACCAAAGCAATTAAACTTTAGTTAAGTCTAAAGTCTCTACCAATCTGTCTTAATAGCTGGTTCATATTTGACATAAAGTTAGATAAGTTTGAGATAGTTCTTAATGCTGATTCGTACTTAGAACGCACTGCTAGTTGTAAGCCTTCTACAGTACCAACTAATTCGTTTGTGCTTGAATCAACCTTAAAACCATAACTCTCTGCAATTTTTTTTAGTTCATCATCTAATTTTGCCCCAGGCTTTTGGGAAAAAACTTTAAGCATTTCATCTTCTATTTTTCCTGCGACTAGTGATGCTCCAGCAACAGCTTCAGACATGCGGTTAGCATTTGCACTTAAAGCATCTTGCACAACATTTATATAGTTACGGTTATTTGGGTTGACGCTTGTATCGATAGACATCTTATAGTCTCCTATAAAGTTAATTTATTAAGTTCCCCAAATTAAATTATCTTGGAGCCAGATTTAGCTTGGGCTTCATTTAAGTAATCGTTATAAGCTCAAAAGAGTTGCTAAGTATTGGTATCTTATTGATTTTACATGTTCAGATTGCTAGGGTTTTAGCCGCATTGCTCTTTAAGCCCCCTTGATTATAGAGTATGAGCAGATTTTTTTGAGAGTTTCGATGAACAAAAGAAGAGTTGTTATTACAGGAATTGGTATTTTGTCTCCATTGGCAAATACTCGTGAAGCAAGTTGGGAGGCTGCAAAATCTGGTAAGTCTGGAATTGCACCAATCACCAGATTTGATGCAGAAGCTTTTAGTGCAAGAATTGCAGGAGAGATTAAAAATTTTGATCCTGCTCAGTTCTTAGATCCAAAAGAATTAAAGAAACATGATATTTTTTCTCACTATAGTATCGCTGCTTCACAAGAAGCTATCGATGATGCTGGTTTGTCAGCAGGTAATTTTCAGCCAGAACGAGCAGGTAGTATTTTAGGAATAGGGATTGGAGGTTTAGCAACTTTAGAAAAGTACCATGAGGCCTATCTTTCAAAAGGGCCAAAAAGGATTTCTCCATTTCTAATTCCTGCAATGATTTCAAATCTTGGGCCAGGCAATATTGCTATTCGCTATAATTTAAGAGGTATTAACTATACTGTTACTAGTGCTTGTACTTCTTCTACGCATGCAATTGGGGAATCCTTTCGTTTGATATCAGAAGGTTTGCAAGATGTGATGTTAACAGGAGGTGCTGAGTCGGCAGTAACGCCAATTGGTATCGGAGGTTTTTGTGCTTTAAAGGCTTTGTCTACAAGAAATGATGAACCTGAAAAAGCTTCACGGCCATTTGACAAAGACAGAGATGGTTTTGTTCTGGGCGAAGGAGCAACAGTTTTAGTTCTTGAATCCTTAGAGAACGCGCAAAAGCGAGGAGCTAAAATTTATGCTGAAGTCTCAGGTTATGGTTTCTCATGTGATGCCCATCATATAACTGCGCCGAGTCCGGGCGGTGAAGGTGCTATAAATTGCATGCAGATGGCAATTGAAAGTGCAGGGCTTAAACCCGAAGATATTAGCTATGTCAATGCACATGGTACTTCTACTGATGCAAATGATAAAACTGAGACAGCAGCAATTAAAGCAGTTTTTGGTTCCTTCGCTAAAGAGGGATTACTTGTGAGCTCTACAAAGTCTATGACTGGCCACCTTTTAGGTGCCGCCGGTGCTATTGAAGCAGCCTTTTGTGCTCTAGCAATTAGAGATAGTGTAGCTCCACCTACAATTAATCTTGATAATCCAAGTGAAGATTGTGATTTAGATTATGTAGCAAATAGTTCAAGAAGCGTTGAAATTAACACAACTCTTTCAAATTCCTTTGGCTTTGGTGGGACTAATGCATCTGTAATTATTAGAAAGTATCTTAAGTAATTTTTATCCAGAGAAAGTTTTTTAAATTTTCCGATAACTTACTGCGCATATTTACCCTGAAAAATAGTTTTAGATAACTTTCGTTGTCAGACAAAAAAATATTGTAATGCATTTTTCTTAATGTTATCCGATTTAAGCCTAAGCTAGCTTCGCTAGCCAGGCTCGATACCCCTCTTATTGATTTGCCTCCGGTAAATTCAATTGCGAGGTGTATGTCAGTTACAGCAATTCAATTTTCTTAATAAAACTATGAGTTTGCTCAATAAAGCTAAAGGGGCATATGAGTTCTTAATATTATAAACATGATTAGATACGAGTATCTATATGAGCCAAATCATGAAAACTTTTTTTAAAAGGATGTAGTCTTAAAATGTTAAATAGGATTATATCATGAAATTTTCAAGTAAAGTACAAAATATTATCGCAGCAATACTTATAACTTTAGTAACTTCTGTGATTACTTTTGCCGATCCAACAATTAACATAGATGTTAATTTGGCAGATCGCGATCCATATTTAGTAGATGTTGCAGATTACTACTCGGTACCGTACAACCGGGTTGCATACATACCGCAAAGCGGGCTTGATCTTGAAGAAGTTCCACTCCTTTTGCTTTTGGATACTTTGATTGGTGGTAACTTAGAAAATTTAGTTGGATTAAGATCTTCTGGCTTAAATTATGTTGAGATTGCCAAGCGATATAATGTTCTACCGTATAGATTTTTTACACCTGTTGATTTTAATGTTCAGGGACCTCCTTATGGAAATGCCTATGGATATTTCAAAAAACATCCACGAGGTAATTGGCAAGAAATTCCTTTACGAGATATCGATTTAATTAAATTAGCTCAATTACAATTTTTACACAGAAAATATAAACGACCTGTTACTCAAGTTATAAATATTGTTCAACGCGATCCTAATATAACTAGAGTGGTTAGACATTTGAGAGCAGATAAAACAGAAGGTTCTTCAAAATTTGTTAAAAAAAACCACGATCAAAAACATCCAAATAATAACAAAAATAACTCAGCTCGAGCATCAATGAAATTTAAAGATCCACATAAATCTAATGGAAAGGCTAAAGGGCATGATAAAAAAGGTGATCGTCGGTAAGTTGATCTATAGATCTTTAAAAAATAGTATTTTTTTGTATTCTTCTATTTTATCACTTAAATTACTTTTTTGACTAAGTAAACCAGATATAATAAAAATGCAGCTCGCTGTGATAAGCGCCCACGAAACTCCACCTAGCTTTGTTGGAAAATAATCTCCGTAGCTAGTAAATTGTTTTATTAAGAAAACTAGTAAGCCAATTGTCATCGACCAGAAAGCGCCAGCTTCAGTAGATTTTTTCCAAAAAAACAATCCTAAAACACAAGGCATTAAAACAACTGCAATGCTCATGCCTAATATAATTAGTGAGAAAACACTTGTAGATTTAAGTGTTAAAGACCAAACAAACGCAAAAAGTAAAAGCAGTATTGTAACTGTTCTAGCAAAAGCATAATCAGGCACTGCCTCTAACTTTTTATTTTTAAAAACTAAAGCATTAAAAATTGGTCGCAAGTCTCTAGTTATAATTGCACCTGACGACAGCAGCTGACTGTCAATTGTTGACATTCCGGCAGCAAAAGCTGCTACTAAAACAAATGCGCCAAAATAAGGAGCATTTGTTTTAAAAATAGCTCCAAGCAAAGCGTCCCCATCAGCTAAGCCATTCGGGAAAAGCACTAAACCGCTAGTGCCGATTACCCAGGTAGAAAAGAAAAGTATAGAAACGACAAAAGGAATAATCATTATGTTTTTTGAAAGAGTAGCAGCAGATTTAGCCATATATAATCTTTGCCAAATGTGCGGCAAAAAAAGGAAAGAAAGTGGCAGCAAAAACATCTCAAAATATTTTACATCTGAGTTTGAAACTATTGCCTTATCTGGATAATTATTGAGTAGATTCTGAGTTACATTATTCCAGCCGCCTGCCCAATATAAAATTAATCCAGCGCTAGTAATTAAAAGGCTACAAAAAATAACGCCTTGTATCATATCGGTCCAAATAACGGCTCGAGAACCGCCATAGTATAAATAAAGACCCATAGCTACACAGACAATAATAATTCCTAATTGATAATTTACAGTACCAGCAGTTAGTGCTTCGAAAGTTTTTCCAATTGCTACAAGTTGAGCAACTGCATATGGTACAAGACTAAGTAATCCAATCAAAGCTGAAATAATATGAACTCTTTTTGATTGATAAAAATCAGCAAGTAGTTCCCCTGGTGTAATAAAATTTTTTGCTTTACCAAGTTTCCATATTTTAAGCCCAAGTAATGCCATAGTAAAACAGATCCATGTAAACCATAGGAAGAAAAAATATTGCCCGCCCTTTGTGTAAAACTCTGAAGGTGCCGCAACGACAGTACCTGTAGAAAAGACAGAAGCAATGGTTGTGGCAATTAATGCTAGAAATCCAACGCCACGACTAGCAAGAAAATAGTCTTCGGTTGTATTTTGAGATTTTTTATATGCAGCAACACTAACTAGTTTTAATGCAATTAGATAGAGGATTAAAATTAAAATTGTAAAGCTTGTCGTATTCATTATTCTATAACTTCTAAATCAAATTTTTTTGCAGTCGGTTTTAAATAGTAAAAATAAATGGGAATAGCAGTTAAGGCCGAAATTACTGTTGCTAAAAATACAGAAAACACACTTCCTGATAAGCCGAAAATAGTGAAAGAATTTAAACTTATCAGATCTGCTGGAGGAGCTATGCTTAAAGCAAATGCTAAAAAAATTAATGTGAAAATCAATAATTTCATCCTCTGATTTTAATTCCATATTTCAATCTTTGAAATAATTTTCTTAATAAGAATTAAAAACAAAACTGTCTTAAGTTTTCCCAAATATGAAATTTCAGAAAGGACATAAGGTAAGCACATGAAGTTATTACGTTATTTTTTTGAGTAGGTTTCAATTTAGTGATATTCTTAACTCTAATGATCTAAATAATTTTTTGCTTAGTAAGCAAAGAGTAAAAAACAAAATTAACATTCAAAGAAGTTTTACGAATGGGATTTTTAAATTTGCCAAATAGTTTTGAAGTGCCGGAGTTAAGAGCTTATCAAGGTAATTTTGAAACTTCAAGAGCTCCTGGAATCGGGCTTCATTCATCGAAAACAATTTTAAATGAATTTAGTGAAGCACTTTTACAATTTAGCCGATCAAGAAATCCTAATCCTAAAGAGTTAACAGATATAGAGCTTCTATTAGAAAATTATAAGTTAGCTGTATTTTCAGAGTTTGCTGGAGTAAAGCCAGTATTAAAAGCCAAGCAAGAAAGTTTAATCAGCTTGCGAGATAGGGCTATTAAAACTTGTCGTAGAAGTGGAATGCCACGTAAAGCAAGAGTCATTTTTGATATGGATTTTACTCTTGGGTATTAGTCTCTTGTATCAGTGAATGTAAAAGATCCGTCAGATCCATATTCAACATCAACTACATCTAATAGGGTTGAACCAGCATTAGGCGCGTCCATTGTAACTAAATAAGTTTCAGTACTGAATTTGCCTCTTACTGTTATAGTAGCTTTTGTTCCTATTGTTCCGCCATAATTGTTAACTTGTACCCTATATGTCCCTGTTTCCATGCTGCTTCGATTGCAGACAAAATAGTTTTCAGGCCCATCACCTGGAATATCATCTCTATCAAGTTGACCAACTATTCCAGTTTTATTTGACCAGAAAACGTGCGTCCCATTTGGTTCAAACATATGTAGGTCTATATCGCCGTCAATATCCCAGCTCAAGCTTACTTGGAAAAAACCTTGGCCAAGAAACTCTCGGGGATTTTCTATATTTTCTGCCTGAGATGATATAGCTTCAAAGATACTTTCAGCGTTTGTAGAATCTCCAAGATAGCTAATGACAAAGTCGTTTTGTAAAAAACGATGAGTTTCAGGGCTAATATTTGAATCTGTACTTAAACTATTACTAATGTTTGAACTAGGTGAGTTATTTACATCAGTGGTTAAGTCTCCACTCATTGTAAATGCAGAAAAGTCGCCGTAGTTTTCAGGAGAACTAAAATTAAATGTTGGTGCAATAGCAGTTACACCAACTGAGTCGTCTAACTCACCATCTCCATCGCTGCCTAGACCAGCTAAGACACTTTCAATTAACTTATTTCCTTGTGAATGGCCAACAAGAATAACTTTTCTTCCACTTTGTATATCTAGAGTAATTTGATTTTTTAGTGCTGTAATTTCAGATGCCTCTGGAGAATAGTTTTCAGCATCAGTTTGCCACTCTGATAAGCTTTGCACATCACTAGAATTAATTTCAAACTCGTTTATGCAATTTTCAAAAGCCTTGTCATAAGCTTGAGCTAAGTTTTGTAATTCAGTAGGCAATTTATTGATATTCTCAGAGTTGTCATCGCTAGGAGTTTCGCTTGCAGCAAGACCTAAGAACAATTGGCAAATTTCTCCCCCGCTAGAACCAGGTAAATTAGATTTATTAAACCAGACTCTAAAAGCAATATCTTCAGTTGAAGAAGGATTAGTTTGATTGAAGTATTCTCTTAGATATGCAGCTTGTAAAAACGAAGTAAAAATATCAACGTTTACTCCAGGCACAAAATATAAATGTGTAGTTTCTTCATTACATTCAACAGCTTGATCGCTTACTTCGCCAATTATTGCAGCAGAGGAACTATTATCGATTTCCCTTATCGAATCTGCTTTTTCCATTACCTTACTTAAGTTTATAAAATCATCTTTATCATTAAAAACAGAGAGTAGAATCGATAAGTCTCTAACATACTCTGATCTTAAATCAGATGAGCCACTAAATAATTCCGTAGCTAAGTCTAAAAAGCTATCTAAGCTACCGTCTGGAGAAAGAGCATTTAATAAAGCAGATTCTGCTGACTCGCGAATAATTTTATATTCATTACAAGTTTCTCTTAATTTTTTTAAAGCTTTTACAAGTTTCTGTTTTCTATATCTAATAAAACTTTCTGACTTTCCTCGTTTACGAAGAGCTTTTAATTTTTGATTAATTGATTGTTTTCTTGGCAAAAAATAACTGTTATTTCCAGTAACTTTTATTGTCCCAGGGATTGGAAAAACTTTTTTTGGTCTAAACATACAAGCTAAAGAATCTGAAATTTCAATAATCAAATTCTGATTTTCACTTGTAATTTTTATTCCACCTTTTCGTGCCTCAGCACACAATGGAACGAGTAGTATGGCAAACAATAAGATTATAAATTTGTTTAATTGCATCAGCTTAGCCTCTTGGCAGTTCTAAAAATTATACAAGAGCCATTTCTAATCATGGCGCCATTAAGCCTAATTTTCATTTACAATAGAAAATCTATCGTAGTTTTTGG
>JAGRAS010000090.1 GCA_020434465.1 Bdellovibrionales bacterium
CAACCCCGGCTGAAGCTGTCCAGCCTGGTAAATTTGGTACGAGTGCTGTTGTTCCATCAGAGGCAGTAACTCTACGCATCGGAATTGTTACAGGGAAAGGTATTACTCTACCACCTTGTCTACTACGAATAATAGAGTCAAGAAGTCTAACTTCTGCTGCTGTTAAACGAGGAACTCTTGAGCTACGTTTTTTCTTACCTTTTTTCTTTTTACCAAAATAGGTAATGTACTCCATTTGTTTTCCAACTTGACGAAATCTTACTTGAACACTTTTTTTATTCAATTTTCCTTTTAGCAAAATCGAATCGCCTTCATCTAAGTATTTTTTTACATTCATACCAGAAGAATTAATAAAATCATCAGCAGTCATTTTTGCACTAAGTGGGGAAGTGCCGATAACAAAGTTAGCTTTGGTTGGAGATTTTTTCTTCTTAACTGTGTAGGAGCCCCCACCATTATAAGTAAGAGTGAATTTTTTAGGAGCCTCTAATTTTAGTCCAGTAGTAGATTCGGTCAATGGTACTGCAAAGGATGTTTGAGAGGTAAAACAAATTAAACTAACGATTAATAAACTAAAGACTAAGAATGATTTGAAATTAAAACTCTTAGACATCAGAATTCCCTCCAATTGCTTTTAAAACACTTTAAATACCGCAGAAAATATAGCATAAATCCAAAGTCATAACAAAGTAATCTCAGATTAATGTCACCAAAAATGTATGCTAAACTGTTATTCTTCAGTTGGTCTTAGATGTGTCCTAGATACTTAGGTTATTATTAAAGTTACAGATTTTAGTCGGCGTGTTTTTTTGAAGTATTTGAAATTATTGATTGTTTATGATAAATCCATAACCAAAATGTAATTCACTTAGAATTTTCCTAAGTAGGGATTCGGAAATTTAAAGGGAGAAGAAAATGTCAATTCGGAATCAGTGGTTAGAAAAAATTAACACTAAGCCAGGCTTTATTGCTGCTCTTGATCAAAGTGGCGGAAGCACACCAAAGGCATTAAAACTTTATGGGGTTTCTGAAGACTCTTACCAAGGAGATGAGCAAATGTTTGATATGATCCATCAAATGCGCTCTAGAATAATTACAAGCCCAAATTTTAATGGTGATAGAATCCTAGGAGCAATTCTTTTTGAAAATACTATGGATAGAGAAGTTGAAGGAATTCCTACAGCACAATATTTATGGGAAAAAAAGAATATCATTCCTTTTTTGAAAGTCGATAAAGGCTTAGCTGATGAGGAAAATGGCGTGCAATTAATGAAGCCGATCGAAAATTTAGATAGCCTCTTAGAGAGAGCCAAAACTAAAGCTATTTTTGGCACGAAGATGAGATCTGTAATCAAGCTTGCAAATCATGATGGGATTGCTGCAATTGTAAATCAGCAGTTTGAAATTGGAAAAAGAATTATCGATGCCGGTTTAGTTCCAATTATAGAGCCAGAAGTTGATATCAATAGCCCAAATAAAGCTGAAGCTGAGAACATACTTAACGCTGAACTATTGAAGCATTTGAATTCTCTAAAAGAAGGTGAGTTGGTAATGTTAAAACTTACTTTACCAGACACTGCAAATATTTATCAGGAATGCATTAATCATCCTAACTGCATTAAAGTTGTAGCTTTATCAGGAGGGTATTCAAGAGAAGAGGCGAATCAAAAATTAAGTCAAAATAAAGGAATGGTAGCTAGTTTTTCTAGAGCCTTAACCGAAGGATTAAGTGCTAATCAATCTGATGCTGATTTTAATTCACAATTAGATACAACAATTGAATCAATTTTTACGGCTTCAAACACTTAGATTTACAGCCCTACTCAAATTATCTTAAGATTTTTGGCTATGATAACATTGCCTTAAGAATTTTGAGATAGGGCAATGACGAGAGATTTAAGTTCACAGCAAGGTAGGTCTGAATCTTTTTTAGTAGACTTGGGTCTTGAATCAGTTGAAACAAGAGACGCTGCATTAGAAGCAGTAAGAGTAGCTATTAATAAATACTTAGCTCAAAATAAGACTATTGAACCAGTTCGAGTGAAAGTAAGGGTAGTAAATAGTGATGATGAACGCTGGTATCCTGAAGTAAATCTTCAATTAGAAAATTCGGAAGCAAAAAAAAGGTCGATTCATTTATTTTTTATAGAACTTGATGAGACTGATATTGAAGGCTTTGGTAGTATTGATTTAGCTGAGACATTTAGTTCCGTTAGATTAGATGAGCGAATAAAAATTTTTTTAGAACAGCATCCAGGTGAAAACCTAAGAAAAATTGAAATTGATGGAAGAGTTGAGGCTGCAGCAGGCTGCTCTATAATGATAATTGGTGGCTTACTCTCAGTTGCAAACTAAAATAAAGAATTTAAGGCTATTATTTAAAACCACGGCCACGGATAGTAATAGGGCTACCATTAAATCTTGTAAATGAAAAAGAGTGCCTTTCGGGATATTGCATTGCTTGTGTACGTAGCATTTGAATTGCTATTTTTTCTCCGAGTTCCATACTTTCAGTATAATCAGTTCTCCAATGAATTCCGGCCCAATTACGTCCAATAGCTATGTTTGCGGCTAACTTATTTAGTTCTCCACCAACTGTTAATGAGTTCTTATCTGCGCCAGTATATGGAACAAGTGCTGTGCCATCACTGTTGGCTACAACAGGGTTTTTAACAATATATGTTTCATCAAAAAATGCTTTTAAAACAGTCACGCAAGCTCCGGCAACTGTTGCATGCCCTGCCCCATAAGCAGGGTGTGTAGGAGATCCTTGTCGATAAACTTGAGGTAGTAAATATGACCCATTATTAGTAAATACTTTAGCAACTGCTTCAGAATTTAAAACATCATCATGGATCATTGAGTAATCTCTAGCGCCAGTAATATGTTGATGAATTCGTCCACCAAATTCTTCAGGTCTTTGACGTCTGTGAACAAACCATTTTTGAAAAAACACAGCCTGCAAAGCAAGCATAGAAACATCACTTACCGAACAGAGAATTCTTTTTGGACCAAAGTTTACATAATTTGAAGTAGCAGCTAGGCGATGATAGGGATTTCCAGAGTCTAGAATTGCTTCTTCTTCAAGCAACCAAGCTGCAGCATTTAAATATGCTTGATAAAGCTCGTCTTCATAAACATAAGAGGCGAGATCTCTACCATTTCTTATGTATCTTGGAGTTGAGTCGTAATCAGGATCATTTTTGAAATTGTTTCCTTGTTGGATAAACAGCCAATCATCAAAGTCGGTCATATAGTCAGTGCCACTAGGGTAGGCTCGTGTTAAACGCTGAACAATAGTATGGGCACCGAAAGAAATATCTTGAAGTAAAAACTGCGAAACAAAAGGTCCTGAAAGATCGCCAAAGAAATTACCTCTAAACACACAAGCTGGGCTTACTGAGCTATTGATTCTAGGGCCAGCATAACCAGAAAGGGAGCTTAATTCACTCGCTGCCTCGTTTACAGTTACATCATCATCAAAATCAGTAAAATTTATATCTCTACATAAAGCTTGCCAATATAATTCAATCATTTCTGCTGAATGTTGAGCCTTATCTACTCTTGGGGCAGGCGGCATTTTGTAGCGCTGATGATCCATTCCAGAAATTGGTAATGCAAGCCCTGCTTGAGGGTTTTCTAGAGGCCTAAAGCCAGTTCCAATATTTTCTAATGCATCAAAGTTGTTTTTTTTAAGTGCAGCTATGTATCTATCATACGCTCTAGGAACGACTTCTCCAGTAGTTGAGTCATGAGGAAGAGATTTTGTATAATTAAATAAGTAAGGAAAATCGTCTTCTTCACCATTATTTGGGTGTTTTACGTTTGCAGACCTATAGGCTCTTGCAGCAGCTCTAGAGTGTAGTCTATCTCCCTTACGGGCTCTACTTGCTTCGTTAAATCTGAAATTATCTGCTCGAGCTTTCCCTGGTGAAAGCAAACTTATACCAGCCGCAGCACTTATTCCAAGTTTTTCAAGAAATTGTCTTCGATTTAATTGCTTTGGTAAAACCGAATCTTCCTGTTTATTTTTCTTTTGTTTTTTCAAAACTTAAATCCTGATAAAATCTACCAAGCGCATTTAAAAATTGCTTGCCTGGTTATTATCGGCATAAATTCATTTATCTATAATTATCATATTTGCTAATTTAAGAAAACTCTTTGAAAATGCAAAGTTGGAAGCCTAAGAGGTGTATATTTATTCTCTACCGCTCGACTTGGACTTTGTCCAAGATCTCGCTGGCCCCTCCTTCGCTAAAGCTACGGAGGGCAAATTACCCTAGGGCTGCGTAACCTTGGCGAAGCAGGCAGGCAAGCATTTGAAAACGCCTGATCGGCATTTTCAAATGCACTAAATTAGCTTTCTCAACACGAGGATAAATAGAAATAGAAGGTCTTAAAAAGTAAAAAAGTTTAAATCCATTTTTTCTTTTTTAGATATAGAATCATAAAACCGCTTAGTGCAAGCATCAAAATCCAGACATAAAGGTATCCATATTTCCATTCTAACTCAGGCATATTTACAAAATTCATTCCATAAATGCCGACAATGAAAGTTAGTGGTATGAAAATTGATGCTAAAACAGTTAATACTTTCATGGTTTCGTTTAGTTTGTTACTTACACTGGACATGTAAAGTTCAGCTTGGGAAGAAAGTGTGTCTCTAGCAGAATCAATTAATTCTAGTGCTTGTATAATGTGGTCGTGTAAGTCTCTTAAAAATATATATGTGCTTTCCTGAATAAGATCTGATTCTGCTTTCATAATATTTGTTACAATATCTCTAAGCGGCCAAATTGCTTTTTTTAAGAAGCTCACCTCTTGTTTTAGATTATAAATCTTCCTAAGCGTTTTTTGGGTAGGTTTATAAAGTACATCATCATCAAGGACTTCTATTTTATCTTCCAAACTTTCTAGAGCAAGAAAGTATGCATCTACGACAGTATCAATTAGGGCATAAGCAAGATAGTCACTCCCAAGTTTACGAAGTCTTCCTTTTGAGTTTCTAATTCTTTCTCTAACAGGATTGAATACGTCTCCAGTTGATTCCTGAAAAGTAATCACATAATTACTGCCAAGAACTATGCTGAGGTGCTCATGGTGAAAGGCGTCAGATCCATCCGGAAGATAAATCATTTTTAAAACAATAAAAATCTGATCTCCTAGATCATCAATTTTCGGTCTGTGATTTGTATTAAGAATATCTTCCAAAACTAATGGGTGAATAGAAAATTTCTCACCTAGGTTACGAATTAGCTCAATGTCCTGTAGGCCGTCTATATTAATCCAGGTAACCGAGTCTCGATTTTTGTACTTAGCACAGTCTTCTAAATTGCTAATCTGAACTTCTTCAAAATTTTCTGTGTCATAATCAAAGATTGAAATTTTACTTTGGAGTTGAGGTTTGGAACCTAGATAAACTAGTGTCCCAGGTGATTGTCCTACCTTAATTTTTCTTTTAACTTTCGTTCTTTTTCTCATGAGTGAGTTTTCACTCTAAAAGCTTAAACTAATCGTTTGCTCTTGAGATATAGCTACCGTCACTGGTATTAACAAGAACTTTATCACCGATTTTTAAAAATGGAGGTACAGACAACTGTAGCCCAGTAGTTGTTTTAGCAGGTTTTGGTGAGTTGCTCGCAGTTGCTCCGCGTAACTCAGGCTCTGTTTCTTCTATTTCAAGAACTACTGATGAAGGAAGCTCTATATCAATCGGGGAACCTTCCCATAGGGTCAGTTTGATTTCCATACTTTCTTGGAGATAGTAAATAGCGCTGCCTAAATTTTCAGGGCTAATAGTAACCTGTTCAAAAGAAACTGAATTCATAAAATGATAGCCGCTTACGTCTGAATAAAGAAAGGTAGCTGATTGCGTAAAAACGTCAGCTTCTTCAACATCTTCAGTTGCACTAAAGCGAACTTCAGTTTGAGTCCCGTTGATAAGGTTTCTCATTTTAGTTTGCATTTTAGCACGTAAATTGCCTGGGGTGCTGTGTATGGCCTCCATAATTTTATATGGTTGTTTGTTGTGAATAACTACATTTCCTTTTCTTAGTAAACTTGCTTTCATATTAAATACAAAAATATTGATTAAAACTAGTGCCACTAAATATGTCTTAAGCAGACAGTACTAGAGCAATACATTATTTATTGGCTTAGCTATAGCCTAGTAGGTGATAAATTTCAATTATAAGCAAAAAAAATTTAGAGTTTTAGCTTAATAGTGATTTTAACAGTTTGTTCTTAATTTACTAAATATTTTAGAGTTATTATAGTAGAATTATAATGTCTATGGTTCTTGGGTTTGGCCTGGGATCTCAAAATACATATAAGTATTAATCAATATAATGTACAAATCAATTGACGAATATGCAGAGAATAAAGATGGAATTAATCTAAAGAAATTTTTTCCAAGGCCATTGCGTTCAATTCTCCGCCGATGCCTTGTCCCAGTTTCTATAATGCTTGCGTGTATGTTTCTAGTTGGCTTAGTTGATAATCGCTTACCTGACGATATTGAGACAAATACAATTACTACATTTTATAACAATCTTACTTTTTTTATACAGACAGTATCTGTGTTAGGAATAATTATTGTTGTGGCCTATGAGGTTTTATACTTCATGTATTATAATTATACTATTGAGCAGGGGCATTTGATTATCTCTACAGGAATTTTTTTAAAAAGAAGATCTGCATTTCCTTTTGATACGATTAATGATGTGTACTTGAAACGAGATGCGCTTGATTTTTTATTTGCTTTATATGAGGTTGAAATTTCAACAGCAAGTCCTGATTCGGCAGATTTTGCTAGAATTAGGAATCTATCAACACCTGTTGCTGCAAAGTT
>JAGRAS010000091.1 GCA_020434465.1 Bdellovibrionales bacterium
GCGCCAAATAATTATCACCGGTACTATGAACCATTCTTGGGTGGTGGTGCACTTTTTTTCTTTTTACAACCAGAAAAACCATTTTTGAGTGATATTAACAGCTCTCTAATTAATACTTATAAAACAGTAAAAGAGAAACCAAGTGAGTTAATTTCAGATCTAAAAAAGCATATTTACCAAAAAGAATATTACTATTTAATTAGAGACGTTGATAGAAGTGGAGATTTAAAATATTGGACTGATGTAGAAAAAGCTAGCAGATTTATTTATCTGAATAAAACTTGTTTCAACGGACTTCACAGAGTGAACTCCAAAGGACAATTTAACACCCCTTTTGGTAAATACAAAAATCCAACAATTCTCGATGAAGAGAATTTAATTCTTTGTAACAAAGCTTTGCAAAACGCTAGTATTAAACATCAGTCTTTTCTAGAGATTGAAGACTCTGCCATGGAAGGAGACTTTGTTTACTTTGATCCTCCATATGCTCCTATAAGCAGCACCTCAAACTTTACTAGTTTTGCTAAAGAAAACTTTGGTGAAGATATGCAAATAGAGTTAAGTAATTTATGTGCAAGACTTGATAAAAAAGGCGTGCTGTGGATGTTGTCAAACTCTGCTGTACCATTAATATCAGATCTTTATAAAAATTTTAAAATAGAAAGAATTTCTGCGCTGCGTGCGATAAACTCCAAAGCAAATAGTAGAGGCAAAATTGATGAGTTTATAATTACTAATTACTAACCTCAATGCAGCTTAAGAAAGCTACTGCAAAATAAATTAGATCAATGTTTTTTTAAATTTTTCAGCACTTAGTTAAGCTGCCAATCCAATTTTTTTCTGCTTGCGACTCAAGCTTTTAGTTTCCTCACTTTGCATGTTACTGTTATTTGTAAAAATATCTCTATCCCTATCTTTTTCTGCTTCTAGTTTTAATAATAAATCATAAATTTCAAGTGCAATAACTGGTTTATGTAAGACTGCTCGCACATGATTCATGCTGCTAAGATTCAGGATCTCACTTGACGAAGATCCAGTTACAACAATTAATTCACATGCACTCTTAATTGCTGTGCTAGCAAGAACTTCTTTAAATCCTTTTCCCGGCATATTTAGATCAGAAATAATATAATCTGGCTTATACTTCTCACACTTTTCAATAGCTTGCTTGACTGAATAAGTTTTTAGAGTTTCCACACCCAAGGATTCTAACCCCCTAGAAATTGAAGTTACAAAGTCAGGATTATCATCTAACAAAATGACTCTTAATTTCTTTTTATTATCTTTTACTTCTACAAATTCACCTACTGTGATTGGCAAATCAACAACAAACTCTGTCCCTCGCCCTAACTCAGAATTAACTCTAATACTACCATAGTTTGAATCTAAAATAGCTTTACTTAAAGACAAGCCAAGCCCTATTCCCTCTATCTTGTGATCTACAAGTCTCTCGAATGGGCTGAATAATTTTTCAATTTTTGACTTGTCAATTCCCATTCCTGTGTCTCTTACTGTAATTCTTGCTAGATTGTCTAAGCGTTGAATTGTTACTTCAATAAGTCCTTGATTAGTAAATTTAATAGCATTATTTATCAAATTAGAAAGAACTCTCTTTATTTGTTTTTTATCTGCACTAACAAGCAGTGGTACTTCTTCTGATTTAAAAATAGCTCTTAGTTTCTTTGAATTAATTGCATATAAATAACCATTTAATACTTCGCTTGCTAAATCCTTAACATCAAATGTGTCTGCATTAGAACTAAACTTACCAAGTTGCAGCCTGTTAAAATCTAATAAATCTTCTACTATCTCTAGCAAATAGTCAGAGTTAGACAATGCAATTTCTATTAACTGACAATGTTCAGCATTATCTGACTCTAATTTTAAGACATGTAAAATTGATTTTATATTATTTAAAGGAGACCTAATATCATGAGACATGTGTGAAATATACTCGCTCTTCTTACTACTAGTCTCAGTAACTTTAATTATTTCTTTGTTTAAATTAGAAAGAGCCTGATAAGAAGCAAGTTCAGTGCCCAGCTTTTTAACAATTTCTTTAAGACTATTTCTTTCAACTTCTAAGGGAATATTAGTATAGCCTAACCAAATAACACCTTTCCTATCATGATTGAAGCTGGAATCTATAAATGTATCTGATAGCGAGAAAGAAAAGCCAAAAACCTTAGGGTTTCCTATTCCACATATAGAATCATTAAGATTAACTATTCCAAGTTTAATCCCTTCTTCTAAGTAGAAAAAATCTTTGAAAAAATTATAGATTGACTTCTTAAACCGATCATCATTAATGCCTTCTGTATAAACTTCCTTGTTTTCAAAAACTATTGCGCAAGATTCACATCTAAAGTGTTGTTTCAATCTTAATGCTAAGCTTGCGTAAAAATCCTCTCTTTCACTATATTGGCTAAAATCAAATTCTTTGAAGCAGAGATTGATTTTATTCTGCTTCGAATAAATCTCCCATTCTAAATTATCTTTTTCATAATTATGTGCCTCAATGAAGCCAAAAATCCTAATTCCAAGGCCTGTAAGTAAATTAGGCTTCAAACGACTACCTTTAGTAATTTCATTATTTAAAAAGTCTTTAATTGAAAATAAATCACAAATGACCGCCAAGCATAAAATAAAAATCTGAGAAAAAGAGATTAAAGCCAGGAGATTATTCTGTATAAGCACTGCGTATACGCAAAGTACAAAGTAAGCAAATAATATAAAAAAAACTATCATGCCGCAGCATCCCTTGGTGCATCAGCAAGTTTGTTTTTATTTAGATTTTCTGAAATTATTTCAATCAATTCAATCGGATTTGATGATTTTGATATAAATTGATTAATTCCTAAGGTCTCAAAACTAGAACGAATATCGCAACTATCCTCAGAACTTAAAATAATCAAAGGAATATTTTTGTAAGATTGTTCTTCTTTTATTCGTTTCACAAACTCAAGCCCATTAATCCCTGCCATATGTAAATCGCAAACAATCAATGAGGGTAATTTTTCAGACCTATCAAGAAACAATAAGCCTTGATGCCCATCAGAAGCAGATGAGACTTTATAATTTTCTTTTGCTAAAAGCTTTTCAAAAATCTTAATGAAAGTTTGATTATCATCAATAATTAAAATTTCGTTGAAACTAATATCTTTGTCTATATTCTTTTTTGCTTGCAAGGTAGGCAAAGATAAAACTTTATTATTTTCAAATTTCCATTCAATATCAATCATGCTATCTTTCACATTAAGCATAATGTTGCAATTCTCAATTTGAATTTTCTCTTTAGCCTGTAAATAATCAAACATTTTTTCTGAGAATTTATTTTTTATTGTTCCAGTAGCTAATTTACCTGAAGATGTTTTGAAAAAATATTTCATATGCCCTGCATCTGATTGAATCGTAAGAAGATTTGAACTATAGGAAGTCGCCTCATCTACTAGCAACTTAGTAATTTTCATAATTAAAGATTCTTCTTGTTTTCTAATTCTTATCTCTTTTTCATTTCTAAACTCTTTTTGATTTTTTTCATATTCATCCAAGGTTTTCTCTATTTTATGCCAAGGAGAAAGGAATACTTTCAAACTTGAATAAAGCTTAAAGCTTTTTTCGAAATAACTTGGATCTGTACAACACACCGCAACAACAAGCCCATTTTTAATAATAGGAACTGCACCTACTTTTCTATAATTACTAACAGAAAATTCATTCTTTTTTTGATTTTGCATTAGACTTTTTGGGTCTTGTTGAAAAAAGAATCCATGATCCAATGCGATTTTTTCAAGCATCACATTTTCATCAATACCAAACTGATCGGAGACACTTGAAACAAGCTGACGAGGATCAAGATTGTGTTTATGTTCACTATTAAAATCTAACTTGGGATAAGATTTATTCAAAAGATCAATAATCTGCATAAAATTAGGAGTTTTTTTCTTAAGAAAATTAAAACTACTTTTTTTAAAAAAACTCCTCATTCTACCTCTCCTCGCAAAACTTTGAATTGAGAATAAACAGTTATCTGATCTAAGCTCAAAAGTCTGAGAAACTGGCCTATTAAACTTTCTTCAGCCTCTAAAGCAACATTCACTCCAATCAAAACTGAATTGTGCAAGTAAGTTTCATCAGAAATGCTAAAACTTGGTATCGCGTATAGAGAATTCCCAGTTTCATGAGTTTGATTTGATAAATTTAAAAGCTGTGTTCTAAGCCGCTTACTTTGACTAAGATCTGCTAAAACCTCTGGGACACCAGATAATCCGTAATAAGAATGCGGGCTGGGATTTATTCCTAAAGGTGCACCAGAGTCAGCATCAATTTCGAGTACAGCATAGGCAGCTTCTACTGCATAATTGAAATTTTCAGCATCCAAGCCCTCACTAAGTTTTACTCGCTCTAGTGCTTGGTTGATGCTTCCTATAAGCTGATCAATTGAGCTTTCGAGCCCTAATTGATTTATTTGTAATTCTACTGATTCTCTAGTATTTAAAATTTTAAATGGTTTTGTTTTTAATTCCATTAAGCTAATGTTAACAATATCTTGAACTTTTCTGAGTAAAAACATTTTTTCACTCAAAGCTATTCCTCCAGCCAATATGAGAAATAGCATCATCATAGCAATTGAAAATTCTAGTATAACTATCCCGTTCTTTTTTCTCATATATTACTCTGACAAAATTGAATTTCTTTTACTTGCTAAAACCGTAAATAGTAGTTTTTCATTCAATTCTAAAATATTTTCTCCTGAAAACACTTCTACTTGTAAACTTCCAAGATGATCTTCTCTTTCATTCTCAGAAAATGACTGTAAAAAGCTTTCTATATCTTCCTCTTCATCGGAAAAATAACTTTCGTCTTCTAAATTCGAATGCAAAAAATATATACTTACATTAAATCCATAGTTAAAAATATCTGCTTTAAGTCTTTGAAACTCATTTGTAATTTTCGTTTTAAAATTTTCTGCTGGAAATTGCTGTGCTGAAGAGTCAAATGGATCTCCTCCCAGAAAAATAACCGCAATTTTTTGTGCATGTGAACTCAATACACCACGAGCTGTTACGCTTGGAGAACCAATAAGCTCTGTCCTAATCTTGCTTAATAAACTGTCAAGCGCACCAACATTTGTAGGATCAGAAGTCTTACTCCAAATAACTTCTTTAGCTCTTAAATAAGGTGAGTAATCAGGGTTGTACCTATTATTAATTGGATCAATTAGTTGATTCAACTGACTAGAGTTATCTTCCTCTGCTGGTAATAGATAATCTTCATGAGAGGTTTCTTTCGCAGCCGCTAGCAAGCACCACTCATCACTATTGTATGCTCCATTTGCAACTATTTGTCCGTTATAACTTTGAAAGCTTGCCTCACCACTAGTACCCAACTCATTCTCAGGTATAAATGGCTTTACTTTCCTAGAAGTAAATGTAGAACTTCCTGCAGATGGGAAAAAGACTAGGCCAACAGCATTTTTTTGAAAACTTGCTAAAACATCATAAGTTTTAATTGCTGCTTTTTTAAGTTTTGAAAAAATTGGGTTAAAGCATTGCTGAGTTAAAAGTCTTTTATCAACAGAACTGGCTTGAAAATTAATTTCTTCCGTTTCAAAAAATTTTGCAGCTGGCCAGTCAGAAGACTCTCCCCACGATTCGCCATTGATCACATCAGGAGAAAGATAATTACTAACATCCATCGCTAATAAAATATCTAAAGGACTAACCCTTGCTAAAGATCGAGAAATTGTATGAACCTCACTTGCGGTGTTACTTTGTCCAATAATTGAATTAAAAATTTTTGTAAAAGAGATTGGAATAGCAGATCGTATTGCTATTTCAACACTATCAGAAGAAATTTCAATTTTAGCCTGCCTTTGGTTGAGTTCTTCAGAAAAATTTTCAACAATTTCAACATTGTGATTTGCTAGCATTAGATCAATTGCACTTACTGCTTTTTCAGTTGAGGGTAGTAGCCTAGTGCCTAATAAGCTAGCTTCATCTGCAATTCTTTGGGTTACTTGCGTTTCTGTTATATAAGATCCGACATCAAGGCTTAGAGATAAAAAAAAGAATAGTATTGGCAAAGCAAACATTGAAATGTAAATCATTGAGGATCCTCTTTGGCTTCTATATCGCTTTTGCATATTCAAAACCCTGGAATACTTGCCTTCGATGTCACTTCTATAATTTGCAATAATGGCGCGGTAATAAAACACAAAATCAAACCAGCAAAAGTACAAAGCAAAGGCATTGTTGCCTTCACTGGTAGTTTAGCCACAATTTCCTCGATGGACTCTTGAAAGTACAGTTGGGTGGAGTCACTTAACTCTTTAAGAGGCATCACTAGCTCACCTCCCTCTCTCTGCGCGATTCCTAAATGAATAAACGCATGTCTTAATGCACTATTATCTACTTTTTTTACAACAATATTTAGAGCTTCTTCAAAACTTAAGCCTGAATCTGTAAGCTTAACAATAAAGTTCAAAAATTTTGCTACAGGATCTAAGCTAAGTTTATTTCGATTGTCTATTCTTATTAGTTCAACATCAATTTCTGACACCCTCTTTAAGGCTGGGATTATATCTAAACCTGCTTGAACTGCCATAACAATACGTTCCATAGCAATTGGAAGAAAAAAAGTAATCTCAGTTTCCAACTTCTCCTTATACTTACGTTCATTTGATTTTGTAAAAATATATGCAAATGAAATTCCTATTATTGCGAAAGCAATAATCTTTGATAAATTTTGAGTAGAAAATAAAAAAGAAACACAAACAAAGAAAAAAATAGAGTTAAAATAAACAAGAAATATATTTTG
>JAGRAS010000092.1 GCA_020434465.1 Bdellovibrionales bacterium
TATAATAATGGTTAAATATATTATGGCTCCCTGCCTCTATGAGGATAAAGCCGAAAAAGGAGGATCCATTTCATTGCTTCCCTTTTTGAGCTTTTGATTTAAGTTTAAATAAGCTAAGTAAGATCGTCAATCAATCAGGATTTTTATGTTGCAATATAAAGAAGAAGTAGAAAAGAAGGCTCTTTCTTGGTTTAATGAGCTGTTAAGAATTGATACTTCTAATCCTCCTGGAAATGAAAAACTTGCAATTGATTACATTGCTAAGCTGGTTAAAAGCTTTGGGCTTGAGCCACAGATTATTGCAAAAGATAGTAATAGACCGAATTTGTTTGTAGCAATTGATGGTGCCAAGCCTGGGCCTAAAATTCTGCTTAGTTCACATGTAGATGTTGTTCCAATTGAAAATAAAAATAGTTGGAGATTCGATCCTTTTTCTGCAACAGAGGCTGATGATTGTATTTGGTCAAGAGGAACTCTTGATATGAAATTCAAGACGGCATTTGACTTAGCACTTCTTTCAACTGCAATTGATCAAAAAGATTCATTCTCAGGTAGAATTGAAATGGTATGTCTTGCTGATGAAGAAGTTAGTTTTGAGCATGGATCGAGGTTTCTAATGCAAGAGCATAGAGACTTATTTCAATCTACTCATGTTTTTAATGAAAGCGGAGGTTTTAATTTTCAACTTGGCGATTCTGAATTTTTAGTTTTTCTTGCAGGAGAAAAACATTTAGCCCAACTTAGATTACATACTAGTGGTATTAGTACGCATTCTTCTTTGCCTCCTAAAGATACAGCCATTAATTTACTTGGCCAACTGATTGCCTCTTTTGCAAATGAATTTCTTGGATATCAACTTTGCCCAACAAGCCTTGCATTTTTAGATGGAATTGAAGCTAATTCCAGTCCTGCGCTGAAGCCTTTGGTTTCAATGTTAAAAGATGCAAATAGTGTTGAGACAGCGCTTTCAATGCTTCCTGATCCTTTTGTTCAAGTTCAACTTAGATCCATGCTTTGCCATACTCTAGCGTCAACAAGAATTGGCGGTGGTTTTGCTGCAAATGTAATTCCTGAAAGTGCTTGGGTTGATTTTAACTGTAGAATTGTACCTAATGTAACGATTAAAGACTTTTCAGAGCTTGTTCAAAAATTTATTTCAATTAGTTTTCCAAAGTTCAGTGACCGCGTTCATTTAGAATTTTTAGATGAAGATCTAGGATATGAAATAAAAACTGATGATCAATTATTTAAAGCCGTTACTGATGGCTTAGAAGATTTTTGGAGCTCTAAACCCACTAAGCCAAAAGCAGTTCCAATTTTACTGCCTGCCGGGTCAGATTGTAGGAACTATGCTCAAGCTGGAATTAATCCTATTGGCTTTGCACCATTATATTTTCCCCCAGGTTTTCCTGGATTTTCACTTGCACATGCTGTTGATGAGCGAGTACCTATCTCTGCTTTTAAAGATGGTCTTAAAGCCTTTGTGAATGTAATAGCTAAAATTCTTAAATAAATATCAATGTTTACAGATAGATAGGTTTATAATCCAAAGGCTTTGAAACTTGGATTTCTTAGTGCGCTAATGGCATCTATAATATACCAGGCGCATTTAAAAATGCCGAATAGGCGTTAGCCAGGCTCTAATACACCCCCTTATTGAGTTGCCTCCGGCAAATTCAATTGCGAGGTGTATATAACTATATGATAATTTAGGTTTTAAATATCAAGTTTTACTATGGGCACAAATTTTCGTAAATCATCACCAAGCGGAATTGTAAAATCAAATAAAGATCGTGAGCGCTTAATTTTTATAGCTACAGCTGGTTTAGCATTTTCACTAGTTGTAATTTTTATTGTTGTATTGACTGCTAAGCGTGATGCAGATGCAAAACAAGATCAGCAACAAATTGAGGAAGCCATGCTTCCAGAAGCAATTGGCACAGTCACTCTTTATACTGTGGATCGAACAATACCTGCTGGTACAAAACTTTCAAATGTTGAGTTTAGAAAGATTTATTGGCCAAGAAATGAAGTTCCAAGTGGCGCGGTAAGAGATCTTGTTGAGCTTAAACGCTATTATGCAAAGCGCGAAATAAAACCTAGCATTCCATTAACTAGGGAAGATTTATCTCGAGATCCTGTAAAGTATTCCTTGCCACTAACTCCTGGTAATCGTGCAGTTACGATTGAAGTTGATGCAATCTCTGGACTTGAAGGGCATGCTTTGCCTGGTACTAGAGTAGATATTGTTCTTACTTATAATTCTGATGGTAACTTAACCAGTAAGGTAATAGTGCAAAATGCACGTGTGCTTTCTTATGGTGGAGATCAAACTCCAGTTGGACAACGAATGGCAATTAGCCAACCAATGGCACCAAAGCGCACAATAACTTTAGATGTTTCCCCGCAAGATGCTTTAAAAATCCAAACTTCTAGACAGTTAGGGAGGCTTAGCCTTTTGTTAAGGTCACCTGATGATAACACTCCATATAGGAATCTTGAGGTTGATAAATCTGCAATTGAAGGCAATGTTCGTAAACCTACTAAAGAAAACAAAGCATGTAGAAGCGGTACTATGAAGATGGATGGCAAAGAGTATATTTTGGATTGTGATGGAAATATTTCCGAACTACTTAATCCAAATGAGCCATAATGAAAAACTTAATCAGTAGTTATTTCACAATTTTCAGCTACGACTTGAATTGGTTTTTTTATTAAGCCTCTAAATTTCATTAAAACTTGAGAAATGGCTGACTCATTAATACAAAACTTTCCTGGCTCTGTTTCTCTAATAGAAGCAATAGTTTGTACGCCAATTAAATCTTTATAGGGAACTGCTCTTTGATCGTCGTTTGGCAGGGTTTCGAGTAATTTTTTTAAAATCTCTTGGTTATTTGAATCTGGTGAGTCTTCAATTAAGCTACGTGTTTTATCTTCTATATAAGAAAGAATAGAAGTTACTTTTTTATGCGCAGCCAAGCTTACATCTCTAGTGGATGGATCTGGATTCCTGCGTGATAAATCTAATCTAACTCCTAGGGTTTCAAATAAAATCGACATGTGCACTCCTAATTTCCTTGCTATAGATAATAGCAAAATTCAAGTCTTAAGCTAGTTTCTAGGCCTAGAGCGTATTGATTGAAATATTGGCACAATGCTTAAGTTTAGTAATCTTAGATACTTAACTGACTTCTACTATTTTAGTACTAGCAAAATGATGCTAATGTGCTTTGGATTAAGAAATTCTTTTACTAAATAGTAAAAATTGTTGCGATTTTAAATGTTGAAAAAAATTTTTATTACGATTGTTTTTTTGTTTTTTCTAGGTTTTGTGTGCGTAGCTGGATTTATTTTTTGGGGCTATCAATATGTCACAAGAGATCTTCCTCGGTTAAGTAGGATTGAAGACTATCGTCCTCCTGCAGTTACTCAAGTTTTATCTTCAAATGGAACTACAATAGCAGAATTTTTTGAAGAGCGTAGATATCCTGCAAAACTAAAAGAAATTCCAATTTATGTCCGGAATGCTTTTCTTGCTGCAGAGGATGCTTCTTTTTATTCACATCCTGGAATTGATGTATTTAGTATCTTTAGAGCATTTGTCAAAAACTTACAGCAGGGTGGCATGAGACAGGGGGGATCAACCATTACTCAACAAGTTGTCAAAAATTTGCTTTTAAGTTCTGAAAAGAAATTAGAAAGAAAAATCAAAGAAGCTATTTTGTCGTATAAATTAGAACAAAGATTATCTAAAGATGACATTTTAGAAATGTATTTAAACCAGATTTACTTTGGTAATGGTGCTTACGGAATAAAAGCGGCTGCTCGGTTGTATTTTAAAAAAGAGCTTGCAGATTTAAGTATTGCTCAAGCCGCAATGCTTGCTGGTTTACCAAAAGCCCCCTCTAAATATTCGCCTACTAAAAACTACGAAAGGGCAAGAGAAAGACAGCTCTATGTTCTTGCGCAGATGGAGAAAGCAAAATTTATAAGCTCAAAAGTTAGGCAAGATGCAATTGAAGAAGAGTTAAAAATATACAAGTCCAGCACGCGAACTATTTTTGCAGCTCCCTACTATGTAACAGAAGTAAGAAGAATATTTTTAGAGAAGTGGAAAGATTTTGATATTGATAGTGACGGTTTAACAATAGAAACAGCCTTAGATTTAAATGCTTATAATGCCGCACAATCATCAGTAAGAAAAGGTTTGCAAGAAGTCGATAAGCGAAGGGGCTGGCGCGGAGTTATCAATAAAGATGCTAAATTCACGATAGAAAACTATAAAGAAAAGTATGGAGATAATCTTAATGAGATTTTAATTGCTAATCGCCCTTATCCAGCGTTAGTTGAAAAAAAATCAGCACAAGGCTTAACAGTTAAGCTAGGAGAGTTAACTGGTTTTGTTAAACTTTCAAATGCTGATTGGGCAAAGAAGAAATTAAAAGCAGATGACTCAGTTGCTTGGATAAAACCTATAGAAGAAATTAATGCTGGGGATATTATAGAAGTTTCTAGCAAGAAAAATTTAAATCAATCAGAAGCTAACAAAGAACAAGTTGAGTTGGAGCTTGATCAAACTCCTGAGGTAGAATCTGCCTTGGTCTTGATTGACCCTTTAACTGGTAAAGTTCCAGTAATAGTTGGAGGGTATAGCTATGATCGCAGTCAGTTTAATCGAGCGACTCAATCATTCAGGCAGCCTGGATCTTCTTTTAAGCCGGTTGTTTACTTAGCAGCAATAGATGGTTTTGGTTATACACCGGCAACAATTGTGTATGATGATCCAAGAAGTTTTAGAGTAGGTAATGATTATTGGGCACCAGATAATTTTGATGAAAAATTTCTTGGCCCAATTACTCTACGTACTGCTTTAGAAAAATCAAGAAATTTAGTTTCTGCTGATATAATCTCTAGGATAGGAGTTGATGCAGCGATTCAATACGCAAGGAAGTTAGGAATAAAATCTCGCTTAGGAAGAAATTTATCTTTATCTCTAGGAAGTAGTGAGGTTACGCCACTTGAAATAACCAGAGCCTATAGCCCTTTTGCAGCTAAAGGAGTTTTGTTTGATAGTATTTTTATTACTCGAATTACTGATCGTAATGGAAAAGTTATTTTTGATTATTTAGATAATCAGTTGACTAAAGCTACTCAAGTGATAGATGAAAACAGCGCCTTTATTATGGCAAATATGATGAAAGGAGTTGTTGAGCGTGGTACTGGCTGGAAAGTAAGATCTATTGGCCGTCCAGTTGCAGCAAAAACTGGAACCTCAAACGATCAAATGGATGCTTGGTTCATTGGGTATACACCTAATTGGGTTTGTGGAGTTTGGGTTGGTTTTGATGTTAAGAAAAGCATTGGAAAAAAAGAAACAGGTGGGCAAGCAGCAGCGCCGATTTGGTTGGATTTTATGCAAGGGTTTTTAGACCATGAAGATGAAAGAAAAATGGCACAATTACGTAATTCTTCAAAAAGTGAAGCTGAACTTTTAGGAATCAGTTTTCAAGAACCAGTTGCTCCAAAGCCTTTAGATTTTAGTGTGCCTGATGGAGTTGATCCGTTTTGGATTGATAGATATTCAGGTACTTTGTCTAAGCCAGGCGAACCAAATGCAATATTAGAATATTTTAAAAAGGGCACTGAGCCAATTAAGCGTAAGGAAGAGCAGTTGCAAGTTGATTACTTAGAAAGTCCTGATCTTTAGTTTTTAGACTTTCTTACATAAACAATTATTTTGTTTATTTCGTCATTAGATCTTAAAGCAGCTAAGGCATCATAACCAGCAACTACTTTTCCAAATATTGTATATGAAAGATCCATGTGAGGTGCGCGATTAAGTAATATATGGAATTGAGTACTGCTACTTGATCTATCAGGATTAATTAGGTCTTGTTTCTTTGCCATTCCTAAAGTTCCATATTCATGCGCACGCTGATTAAATTCAGCAGGCAAGCTCCAATTTAGATCGCCAAATGGGTTTTTTTTAGGGCCACCACCTTGAATAATATAGTCCCTTTCAAAAATGTGAAATTTAAGCCCGTTGTAATAATTGTGATCAGCTAAAAATTTAAAGTTAGCGACATGCCATGGAGCGTCTTCTGGGTAAAGCTCTAAGTACAATTTGCCTTTAGTTGTTTCGATTACAGCGCTTTTTAATTTGTTTAAGTCAGACTGTTTTGGCAATTTAAATGGAGGAGCAGCGTATAAATCAAAGCAAATAAAGCAGCTTAATATCACAAACCATGTTTTAATATTAAAAAATCTTGCTAAAAAAATCATGAATCAACCAAGTCTATACATTACATCTTTGATTTATAGCTTTCAGTATACTTAATCTTAGTGCAGTCTGCTATTTTGGTATCGACATATGCTCTTAAGACGTTGAATACAGCATTTCTTTTACAAAAGAGATGTATAGTAGAAGAAGTAGTAGAGGGTAAAAACATTGTTAATTCGCCATCTTGTAAATTTGTTTTTTAAAGTTGCATTAGTATCATTACTGTTTGCAAGTTCATTTTCCGCATTTGCAGAAAATGAAGATCTAGATCCTAGCACTGGCGATGCTTTGGATGCAGTTTTAGTGCTTGATGCTTCTGGCAGCATGCGTACAAGTGATCCTAAAAGATTACGCGATGAAGGTGCAAAACTTTTTGTTCAATTTTTAAAACCTGGTGATAGATTAGGAATTATTGAATTTTCAAATGCTGCTAAAGTTCTCAGGCCTCTTAGCGAGTTTAGTAGAGATTCAAATCAAAAGTTAAATGAAGAAGTTTCCAAGGCTGGCAACTCTGGACAGTACACAGATTTACTTGTTG
>JAGRAS010000093.1 GCA_020434465.1 Bdellovibrionales bacterium
GCCGAGAGTTCGAATCTCTTCGCCCGCTCCACTTTAATTCTATCTAGAACTGTATCCTCTTCCTTTGCAAGGAAGCTTTGAGCAGTGCGTTAGCACTGCGGGGGATAAGGGGCCCTTCAAAAATAGAAAGCTCACGGCAAGTCACAATATTTCGATTAGCTAAGCTTTAAGATTCTTTTGAAGGGCCCGCTTGCCAAGGAAGAGGCCGAGAGTTCGAATCTCTTCGCCCGCTCCACTTTAATTTAGCGGTTTCACTTCGTGAACCTGCAAAATTAAAGTGTCGCGCCGTAGCCTTGGCCAAGGCGGGCTTGATTATTGCTTTGTCCTAATTTTCCAATAATTAAAGTTCATCTTCATCGCTTATCAATTCACTGAATTAGAATTTCTTCTTGCTTTTATTATTTCTGCAACAATTAAAAGATCAGCACGAGTTAAACTAGTTCTTAACTGTGCTATCGGGGTCTCAGGCAGGGAGTAAGGATCAATATTTGAACCTGAAGTATCCTTTCCCGAATCTTTTGTTTGTTGTTCATCATTAGGCTGAACAGTAAGTTTTTGTTTTCTATGATTGACAACTGCTTCGATTCTAATTTGATGAGCGCTAAGATCAGGTTCCCTCGTTGAGTAGACATCAATTGCTCGAGGATCGATTTGAGTTGTTTTGTCATCATTATTAACTACAATCATTTTAATCTCCATTTTCAATCAATTTTAGATAGACCTCTCCTATTAGGGTGCTTTGCCCTGTAATTTTTTAGTACTTAAGAAAAGTCTGAGTTTTATTTTGCTCTGAACCAAATATAGTTCGGCTCTTTAGAGCTAAAAAAACGTAATATGTTAGGGAAAAAAGTTTATGTGCGTCTAGACAGACGCAAAATAGAAAGAAAAGAAAGAGTTATGGGACTTGTTTAATAACATGCTTAAAATTTAATATAATGCTTAGTCGTTTGTCAAGTTCACTTTTGTTTTTTTATTAGGATTGTTTGTGAAAAGAATATTAAAAATTATTTCTGTTATTGTTTTCGCTATAGGATGTAATTCTTCAGAAGCTGCAAAGGACAAAGCTTATGAAGGAGGTGAAAGTAAACGAGGGGTGGTATCTACATACGTAAATAAACCTTTAGAGGATGCTCGTGAAGTTCAAAAACAAGCTGATGAGCGTAATCAAAAGATGAAAGAGCAACTTGATTTTGAATAGTCCAAAGCGAACTATAATTGTTGGTGATGTGCATGGTTGCTTAACAGAGCTTGAAGAGCTTCTAGCTAAGCTTGTTTTTGATAAATCAAAAGATCGTTTAATCTTTGTTGGAGATTTAGTTAATAAAGGCCCAGATTCTATTGGAGTTCTAAAGCTTACTCAAAGTCTAAATGCTGAAGTTGTCATGGGAAATCATGATCTTGGTTTGCTAGAAGGAACAAGTAAGCTTGCAGAGCAAGTTGCGATTCAGATGGGGGAGGATCTTGATTATTGGAAATCGTATATAAGTAGCTTTAAGCCTTATATTGAAGATGATAATTTTATAGTAGTTCATGCTGGTTTTGCACCGAATCAAAGTTTAGCCGAAACTGATTTACGAATATTAACAAGAATACGCACATGGGATGGAAAGGGAGAGGAGCTTCAGGATTCCTTAAACCCAGCATGGTTTGAATTTTATAAAGGCAGTAAATTAGTTGTATTTGGGCACTGGGCAAGGTTAGGACTTATGCAGAAAGATAATGTAGTTTGCCTAGATTCAAGCTGTGTTTACGGTGGCGAATTAAGTGCGCTTGTATTGCCTGAGAAAAAGATAGTTCAAGTAAAGGCAAGAAAGAACTATACGAAGAGTTAAACTTGCTTTTATTCTTTCAAAAAACTTAGGTTGTTATAGAGAAGCAGCTTTTGCTGCTAAGTAATTTTTTTGCCCATGAGCAGACCGTTTGATCTAAATAATTAACTTGTTAAAAATAAATTGTAGTCCTAGTCAATTTTAATAGCTTCATCCATCATCATCACCGGAATTCCAGAGCGAATAGGGAATAAAATCGTCTTATCTTGTCTAATTAGACCAGCATCAATTTTTTCTACTATTAGCTCGCCAGCCCTATTTTTAAGAGTGCCGGAGTCTATCTCTTGATTAATTTTGGATACTATTGGCTCCTCTGCTAGCGTTACTGGCTGATGAGTTTCTGGGCAAACTAAAATTCCTAGTAATTCTTTGTTTATTCCGTTCATTCGTACTTCCTAAGTTTATTATGTTGAAAACTAGTTGATATGTTTAAAAAGTCAAGATTTATTGATTTTAAACTATTGTTTTAAAAATATACAGCACAAGTTTTTAAAAGAATACTAAGCTATGTTGCTAGGTATATCACCTATATATTAAGGTCAAAGCGAAATAAGATTTTTTTTACGAATAATTATGTCGGTGTCAGCACAAGATCAAAGAAATAAAAACTTAATTGACTTACTTAAATCTAAGGTTGGCTCTCTTTTAAAATCTTCTAGCCTTAATCTAGGTGATGCTGAAGTTCTTGTTGAAAAAGAAAACTTAAACGAATTTTTTAAGTTATTGAAATTAGATTCTGATCTTAAATTTGATTTTTTTGTTTCCGTAACTGCAACAGATTGGCTTGATAGTCGAGATCATCGTTTTGAGCTTGTTTATCATTTAATGAGCACTTCATACAGGCATCGTTTAAGAATAAAAGTAAACTTAGATGAGGAAAATTCTGGTGTTCATTCTGCGACTTCTCATTGGGAAGGGGCAAACTTTATGGAACGAGAAGTTTGGGATATGTACGGTATACGTTTTATTGATCATCCTGATCTTCGAAGAATTTTAATGTATGAGGAGTTCGAAGGTTATCCTTTAAGAAAAGATTATCCTTTAAGGGCTAAGCAGCCAAGGATACCGCTACGTAGTCCAGAGGTAAGAAATACTGCTATGGATATGACGCGACCAAAACTAGTAAATATTGGGAGTCGTAAACGGGTTTAAATAATGAAAGAAGAGCCAAATTTAAGAAATATTGATCTTGGTGTAGGTGGTGTGAGTACCCACATGCGGTCGCGTGAGCTTGATGACGATCTACATTCTGAAAGTATGATTGTTAACTTTGGGCCTGCCCATCCAGCAACTCATGGAACTGTAAGGATAGTTGCTGAACTTTCTGGAGAAAAGATAATTGATTCTGACGTTGAAGTTGGTTACTTGCATCGCGGTTTTGAAAAAATGTGTGAGGTTGTTGATTACAACCAGGTCATGCCATATGCGGATCGTCTGAATTATGTTTCACCAATAATTAATAATGTAGGTTGGTGTTTGACCGTTGAAAAGCTTCTTCAAATAGAACCTCCTAAGCGCGCGCAGTATATTCGAATAGTCATGTCTGAGATCTCAAGAATATGTGATCATCTAACTTGCCTTGGCGCTTCCGCAATGGAACTTGGAGCTTTTACTGTGATGCTTTATTTGATGCAGGCAAGGGAGTATTTGTGGGACTTAGTTGAAGAGGTTACTGGCGCTAGGCTAACTATATCTTATGGAAGAATTGGAGGTTTAAAAGCTGATTTAACGGATGGTTTTGCAGAGAGAATGAAAGAGGCGTTTCAAGGCACTCGAAAGCATTTGGCTGCTTCAGATCGACTGCTTACAAAAAACAGATTATTCATGGATCGTATGTGTGATGTTGCAATAATCTCCAGAGAAGAAGCGATAAATTATAGTTTAAGCGGGCCGATTGGCAGGGCGAGTGGTTTTAACTATGACGTTCGAAGAGATTTTCCATATTGTGCTTACGAGGATTTTGAATTTGATGTTCCTGTTGGTACTAAGGGTGATAACTATGATCGTTTCCTAGTAAGAATGGAGGAGATACACCAATCCATGAGGATTTGTGAGCAGGCTATTGCAAATCTTCCGGATGGCCCAATCTGTGTTAGTGATCCTAGAATCTCTTTAGAAGATAAAGATGAAGTATATAGCTCGATCGATGGTATGATTAACCATTTTGAGATGGTGATAAAAGGAGTTGAACCTCCGGCCGGCGATACCTATATGTTTGTTGAAGGTGGTAACGGAGAACTTGGCTTTTATGTTGTTTCAGATGGTTCAGGTGTGCCGTATAAATGTCATGTTAGGGCACCTTCCTTTATACATATGGGGATTATGCGACATATGTTACAAGGGGCAAATGTTGCAGATGTTGTTCCGATTTTTGGCATGATAAATATGATCGGCGGTGAGTGTGATAGGTAGGAATTTTTAATGGCGCATCAGTTTTCAAAAGAGGCAGTAGAGCGTGTTAAGAAGTTAAAGGATAAATATCCTGATTCTCAGTCTGCTGTTATGCCAGCTTTATACGTTGCACAGGAAGAAATAGGTTTTGTAAATCAAGAGGCGATAGATTGGGTGGCTGAGCAGGTTGATATGGCTCCAGTGCATGTTAAGGAGTTAGCAACGTTTTATACAATGTATTATCAGCAGCCAGTTGGTAAATATCACTTTCAAGTATGTAGAACTCTTTCTTGTGCTGTAAGGGGTTCTAAAAAATTAATGAACCATTTGAAAAATAGATTTGGAGTTGATCCACATGAGGTCACTGAGGATGGAATGTGGAGTTACGAAGCAGTAGAGTGTTTAGGTTCATGCGGTACAGCTCCAATGTGTGAAATTAATGATCGCTTTTTTGAGAATCTCACTCCTGAGTTGCTTGAAGACATAATTAATAAAATTGAAAAAGAAAAACCAGATTTAAGATATTCTACAAAGTTAGATAAACTCGGTGATGGATTGTCTGAATATCCATGCTCAGTAATTAGGCCAAAGGAGTAAGCGATGCCAAGTCACAATATATTACTTGCTCGAATTAACACTCCTGATAATCACAAGCTTGATGTTTATGAGAAGCAAGGTGGCTATGGAACTTTTAAAAATGCCCTAAAGATGGATCCTCTAAAAATCATTGAAGAGGTAAAAAAATCTGGTTTGCGTGGTCGTGGTGGAGCTGGCTTCCCTACAGGAATGAAGTGGGGATTTCTTCCAAGAAATACTGGCAAGCCCGCATATTTGGTTAATAATGCAGATGAGTCTGAGCCGGGAACTTTTAAAGATCGCCTTTTAATTGAACAAGATCCACATTTATGTATTGAAGGTTCTTTAATTGCTGCGTTTGCATTGCAAGCTTCTGCGACTTTTATTTATATCCGTGGCGAATATGCTTTTCCTTATACTGTATTGCAAAAAGCAGTAGATGAGGCATACGAGAAAGGTTACATCGGCAAAAATATTTTAGGTTCAGGTTGGGATCATGATGTTATTGTTCATCGTGGAGCTGGTGCCTATATCTGCGGAGAAGAAACAGCGCTTTTAAATTCACTTGAAGGTAAAAAAGGGCAGCCTAGATTAAAACCTCCGTTTCCTGCAGTTGTAGGTCTTTATGGGTGTCCAACAATAATTAATAACACTGAAACTCTAGCAACGATTCCTTGGATAGTTGCAAATGGAGGTGAAGCCTACGCAAAAATTGGCCCAGAAAAATCACCGGGAACAAAATTGGTAAGTGCCTCTGGCCATATTAATAAGCCTGGAGTGTATGAAATTGATATGGGCTATCCACTAATGGATTTTATTAAAAAAGAGTGTGGTGGAATTTTAAATGGTGGGATTTTAAAAGGAGTTATTCCAGGAGGCTCTTCAGTGAATATTCTAACAGCTGAAGAGTGCCAAGGTTTGAAACTGGATTATGAGTCTATGCGAGAAGGGGGGTCTTCGCTTGGTTGTGCTGGGTTTATGGTCTTAGATGATTCAGTTGATATGATTGAGGCTGCGCTAAATCTTTCACATTTTTATTCTCATGAATCTTGTGGGCAGTGTACTCCTTGTCGTGAAGGTGGCCATTGGATTGAAAAAGTTTTTCATAGAATTGCACGTGGTGAAGGCAGGCCAGGTGATCTTGAATTGGTAAAAAATCTTTGTAATCAAATTGGTGGACATACAATCTGTGCTTTTGGTGACACAATGATTTCTCCTTATTTGAGTATCATAAGTAAGTTTGCAGGTGAATTTGAGCAGAGAATTACTGATTCTTTAAAGGGTTGTTCTCATACTAGGGATTCTTTGAATTTTGAGACGGAAGGAGGACACTGATGGGTGCTAATGCAGCTGTGTCACCAGAAATGGTAACTCTCCGTATTGATGATAAGGAAGTTTGTGTTCCAAAAGGCACGAACTTAATTGAAGCAGCAAAGACAGTAGGGATTGAAATTCCTCATTATTGTTATCATCCACATTTGTCTGTGCCTGGTAATTGTAGAATGTGCCAAGTTAAAGTTGAAGGGGCGCCAAAACTTATGATTGGCTGTCATTCAATTGCTCAAGAGGGCATGACAGTTCGCACTCATCATACATCTCAAGAAGTTGTTGACGCTCAAGCCGCAACACTTGAATTTATTTTAATTAATCATCCTTTGGACTGTACAGTGTGTGATCAGGCTGGGCATTGTAAGCTTCAAGATTACCACTATGAGTATAATGCAAGACCTAGCCGCTTTATTGAAAATAAAGTTCATAAACCAAAAGCAAAACCGCTTGGGCCCACAGTAATGCTTGATGCGGAAAGGTGCATTATGTGCACCAGATGTATTCGTTTCTGCGATGAGATTACGCAAACATCTGAACTTGGAATGATTAATCGTGGGGATCGTTCAGAAATAACAATCAGCGATGGTAGAGAATTAAATAATGCGCTTTCAGGAACTGTTGTTGATCTTTGTCCAGTTGGTGCTTTAACTCATAAGGAGTG
>JAGRAS010000094.1 GCA_020434465.1 Bdellovibrionales bacterium
CATGATTATGCTGTTCACTTGCTTGGTAGAAATCGCGTAAAAAGTTTTGCTTAGACTAAAGTAATTAAATTTTTCGCCTAAATTTTATACTTTTTATAAATTTGATTAGCTAAATCCAGTGTGAAATACTTGTTATGTTTACTTTTCGGCATTTTTACAAAGAATAAGTTAATTTTTTAAACCACGGAATTTCTTCAAATTCTTAGATTCTATGATCAGTAGTTTTGTTAGTAGATCAAAGGGCCCGGAATATAGTCAGCTTAACTATATCGCAAATCTATATAAGCAATTTTCTGAAAAAACAGGAAGCGTACAAATTCCAGAAATTTTACCAGCTGTAAATGGGCAACATGGATTTGTAATTGGGCCTTTTGAAATTGTAAGAAAAGTCGGTAAAGGGACGGTTTGTCGTGTTATGAAAGTAAACCCGTTTGGAGATGTCGGTGCACTGATACCTGATTTAGATCTTGAAGCTGGTTTAGTATTAAAATTAGCTAAAACAGATAGCTTACAAAAAGAAGAACATCGTGATTGGATTAAGAGCCTTATTTTTAGAGAGGGAGAGATACATTCTCAGCTTAAGGGATCAGCCTTTACCTCAGAAATTTTAGATTATGGCTCAATTTGCGGACGACCTTTTATTTTAGAAAGGTATATTAATGGGATTAATCTTAGACACGCAAATGAAGTAGGAATTTTTCCTTCACCAAAAGAAACAATTGCTATTTTGATACAGGTTCTTGAGGCTTTAAAAGCTCCGCACCTTTCGAAAATTATCCATCGAGACATTAAAACAGATAATATTCTCTTAGATACAATAAATGGTCATATTAGATTAATTGATTGGGGCTCTGCATTTCATCCAAAAGCAAGTAACTCATTTAATCCAAATGGTGAGCCCAAGAAAAACAAAGATGACTTTAAAGGCGCTGCTGCATTAAAATTTATGGCACCTGAGCAGCTTGATGATACTAGCCCATCTACTCCAGCAATGGATATTTATTCAGCTTTTGCAACAGCTTTTTTCTTAATTGCTCAGGGTGAAAGTTTGCTTAATGGCAAAAATCGAGAAGAGTTAGAACATGCATTGTTAGCAGGTGAAAAATTTGATGAGCAAAAGTTAGCTGTTGTTCCTCGCAGATATCAAACTTTATTTCTTCAATCTTTAGCTTTCAACCCTGCAGAACGTGCACAAAGTGTATCTAAGCTTCAAAAAGTACTCCGAAAATTACTAGTCCAAGATCCTGATCAAATTGTACGAGAATTTATTAAAAATGCACTTTTTGATTGGGAGCAAAAAAAACAGTCCTTGTAGGCAACAGTTTTTAACTTATCCTAACTTTCTTATTTCGTCACGAATTGTAGCTACACGATTCTCTGAAGCTGGATGAGTGCTAAAAAACTCTGGTGGCCTGCCTCCTTTAGATGATTCACTAAGTATGCGCATAACCTCAATCATGGCTTCTGGCCTATAAGCTGATTTAGCGGTAAGTCTTACTGCCCAACGATCTGATTCTAATTCATCTGCTCTATTATATTTAAGGTTAATTAAACTACCAATTGCATAGGCAACTTGTGCTCCTGCAGCAGTTGCAGGTTTATCTGGAACATAAACAGCAATGCCAGCAGCTTGTGCCAGCCCCTGAGTTAAATTGGCTTTTGCTAGATGTTGGGCACCATGTCTTTCTATCACATGGCCAATCTCATGAGCTAATACCCCAGCAAGATGATCTTCTGTAGGTAACTTATCTAACAAAGCTCGTGTAATAAAAACTTGTCCGCCAGGTAAAGCAAATGCGTTTAGCACTTGCTTGTCTGCTAATAAATGGAAATCAAATTTATAAGGTAACTCCGTACCTACTCCTGTACTTAAAAGTTTATAGCCAACTCGTTTTACTATATTCTGCAAAGCTTGGTCTTGATCCAATCCGCCATGCTGCTTTGCCATTTCTGGGGCAGATTGCAAACCTAGAGCAATTTCTTGATCAACAGTAAGAGAGACATGTTGAGCTTCACCTGTAATAGGATTAACACTGCTTGAACCCATATAAGAAAAAACTGTAAAGGCAATAATTACAAGCGCTAATACTAAGCGTTGTTTTGGGCTGCGTCCGACTATCATTGGCATTGGTATTCTGTTTCTCATGAGCTTAATATAGTGCATATACTCAACGAAGTATAGTTTTACCGGTTCTGATTTAAGCTCTTTGGGTAAATAGGATTTATTTTAGATCCGCCAAAGCATCGATAAGCGAAAATATTTTTAATCCAACATTTTTTTGTAGCATTTTGTTTATTAAAACTCTAATATTTGTAATGGAGTTTTAAGTTTGTTAGAAGAAGTTCCAAAAAGATGTCAAGTCGAGCCCAATCACTATAAAGGCTCAATTATTTCACCTGCTGAAGGCTCAATTATTTCACCTGCTGAAGGCTCAATTGTTTCACAAGCTGAAGGCTCAATTCCTTATGAAAGTAATCCTCCACATGTTAATTCTTTTAATAGTTCTGCTATTCGCGGTAGAGCCTCATTAAAATCTTTGCTTATAGTTCTTGTTATCTCTGGAATTTATGGCACCTTCAAGCTTAGCCAAAAAAATTCAGTTCGGGAACTAGGGCAAGAGCCTGCAAGATTAAATTCTCCCAATCAAGACTTAAAAGATTTATTAGTACAAGTAAAAAGTGAAGCTACTAACAAGTCTCCTCAGTTAGTGGGATTAGGAAGAGAAGAGACCTTAAAGTCAGAAGATGTAAAACCTTCTGATGATGTTGTAACTAATCCAGAGTTCGCTTTTAAAACTAAGCCACGGAAAAAAATAGATTTAAAAGTTCCTGATTTAGCAACAACATTAACTTCTAATACTTTAGAACTGCCTAAAAATAATCAAGATGGGAGGCCAACTAATGGTACAGTTGTTGAGTATCGTGATTTGATATCAAAAAAATCTGAGGAAATAATTTCTGCATTGCAAAAAATGGATGAACTGAAAACTACCTTAGAAAGTGAGGTTAGTTTTCTTGCAAATGATGATAATGGTATCCAGATCAAAACTGCCTGGGAAAAAACGCTGGAAAATTATTCTAGATTAACTGCTGAATCAGGAATCAGCACAGATTGGGCCAAAGCTCAGGCAAATGCAGCAGAAAAGTTTGTTGAAGATAATTTTTTTGAAGCGCTTCCAAAAGATGAAGAGTTAAGAAGCAAAACAGCAGATCAAACAATAGAGCACCTTAGTGGGTATCATTTTAATCTTGAACAAGCGCACCTAAATGCTATGCGAGTTTTAGCATGTTTTAATGGAATTAACTCTTACCTTCATCCTTCAGGATACTCTAATGATGCTAGAGACTCTGACACAGGAGAAATGATTCTGATAAGTATGAGTATTAGCCCAATTAGTTCTGATTCTGTTCTTGCTGATATTGTCCGTAGGTCTGAGGTATTAGTTCAAAATAATAAGCTAACAAAAAAATAATTTTTTATGTCACATTGGTTTTGATTTTGTCATAACCAATCAGACACTTAATTATTAACTATTACAGTAGAATAAAATACAGTGTTTTAAACTGGTTAGCTCTCAAATTACTCTTTTTCTCAATTTTAGACTTAGTAGATTTCTCTTTCAGGGGAATTTGCTTAAGTTTTTAAACGGCGTTATAACTAAGCGCCAAGTGGTCTACGGCATTAAGCCGGTAAAATTTTTGAGGGCATAACATGAGATCTAATGATCCTAGCTTAAATCGAATAGAACAAGTAGCAAGTGACCTTTCTGGTGAAACATTTGCAACCCCTAGAGACGCAGCACGTAGTAAACTTTTAGCATGTGCCGCTGTAGTAGCGTCATTCCTTTCTCAGTTTGGAGGGGCCGCATTAAAAACTGGTGCTGTTATTGGTGGCGGTGCTGCATTAACTGCCTGTGGTGGTGGTGGAACAAACAATGTAAGAACACCAGCAGTTTCGATTAAAACTCCAGAAGAAATAGCTGAAGCTTTGGGAATTACTGATGATAAATGGGGTGCTGATGTACAAGACACCGGCATTACTAATCTGGTTGAAATTGCTGCTCAGATCAGCGGAATAAATGTAGAAGACTTTTTTGTTTTAAATCAAACTTCAGAAGATCCTTATTCAGTTTCATCAGTAAATTGGGATGGTGGTACTGCACCTTCTCAAGGTGAGCCTGTAAAAGCTCAAATAATAACTGCTGAAGGAAACTTTGAAGAAACTATTTATGAAAGTTCTACTAGTTCTCCTGACGCTATTCTCTATAAAGAGAATAATTCAATTAAATTTGACAGAGAAAAGTTCGAGGCTAAGTATGGTGTAGATTCAACTATGACTATCACTAAGCTTAGATTAAGGCCTGTAGTTAATCTTGATTTTGGCCCAACTGGGGAAATTATTACTATGTTTGGCCCTTCATTGTTAATTGAAATTACTCCAGAAATGGTGCAAGCAAAAGTGATTCCTGTTAACTCTATAAATCCAGAAACTGGTGAAGTTGTGAAATCAGATTTGCAAGCTTCTGAAGCTATGATTCCATCAGGCAATTTTAGTTTTTCTTTTAGAGTTTTAAGCCCAGAAGAAAATGCTGCTTTTGATCTAGAATTTGCGGCTAATTATTCTGGAAATAAATAAACATTTGGTAAAGATTTTAATTTTTAAAGTAAATTGGGAAAAAAAATGGAAATAGGTAATACAACTTGTAAATTGGGATGTGTAAAAAGAGCTGTAATGCTATTTACTGCTTTTGCAGTTTTTTCTTTGTACACAAATGCCTACGCTCAATCGACACCAACTGCTACTTCTAATCAGGGGCAATGCGTTACTGAGTCTTATGACGAAGTGCTAATTAAAACTGGTGAAGGATCAAGTGGCAGCAAAGGTGGTGTTGACTACTTTAATATTGCTGGGCTTGGCGCTGCAGGATTTGTGGCTGGCACTTTTATTACTTGTTGTGCCCCTGTGGCAGTAGCTGCTGGTTTAATCGGCGCAGCAATTGGAGCGCTTTTTGGCGATGATGACGATGTTGATGTTCCAGCAGAACCAAAGACGTATCAAACTTTAAATACTGTAAATTGCCATAGAAACTTAAAGAATAATGTTCTTTCATGTGATCTTAAATTTACAGGAACTCTTCCACCAGATCAGGTGGCACTTAAAATCGGCTCAAAAAATACTGCTGCTGGTGCTATTGTTCTTATGAACATCAGCAATCCAAGTAAGCCAATATTTAGTGTTCATAGTGGTAGTAATTTAAATGTTGCTTTGTCTAATAACATTTATTTCTCTACTTCTAGTTCTACTCATAAATTTATTAACTATGGATTTAATAATCCTACATCTTTAATCAGAAACTTTTATTTCTCATTTGATTTAGATGATATTCCAGTTAACTTTGGTTATGACTCTAGCGGCTTTGATCTTGAAATTGCTACAAGAGGAGTTGTTTTAGGCTTGTTCCAAGGTAACGTAATTAACTGGGGTTATGGTTACAGTAAAGTTACTAAACTTTCTGGTACTGTTAATCAGTGTTCTTCTAAATGGGCATGTCCAAAGGAATTAGTGCAAGACTTTGATTATAATATTAATGGAAAAGTAAGCACTGGAAACATTACTTCTTCAAATCAACCTTGGGCGCCTTTCTTAAGAATATCTGGTGATAGTGTTAAAATTCTTGATACTAAGAATCCAGCTAACTCAAATCTGCAAACACCTTCTAGATCTACTAAAGGTGTTAATAACTATACTTATGAACAAAATGTTTTAGCTGTAGAAAATGCAAATGGTGGTAAAATTACTTTCCAATTTGCTGAGGATGTAACTGTATCAGAAGTTAATATTCTTAACCCTAAAGCGCCTGTTCAGGTAAAAGGTTATGATGAAAATAGTAATTTACTATATGTTTATAATGTAAACGTACCAACAGGATTTAATAACTCTATTGTTAGTTTTCATCCTGCTGATTCATCTAAGCCAGCTTCGCAGATGCTTACACCTGTAAGATACTTTGAAGTAACTTCAAGTATGCCGTTTGGTGTAACTGCAATTCGTTATTGTAAATTTGTTTGTACAGAATTTGACGAATGCGGGATTTGCCAAGGACCTGGGAAAGATATGTGCGGATTATGCTCAGATCATCCAAAGTACAATACTCCAAAAGATATGTGCGGTCTGTGCGTAAATGATCCTAACTACAATGCTCCAAAGGATATGTGTGGATTTTGTGTAAACGATCCTAAGTACAATACTCCTAAGGACAGTTGTGATATCTGTGTAGGTAAGCCTAATTATGGCAAAGGTCATGATAAGTGCGGATATTGTCCGAACGATCAATTGCCAAACGGGTATACGTACCGTCAAGGACCAGATAAGTGCAATAGATGCCCAGGTGATCCTGGTTGGGATCCTCGTGCAAAGTATTGCTCTACGCCAACACCGACACCAACAATGACGCCGACGCCAACTCCTACGATGACGCCGACGCCGACGCCGACACCAACTATGACACCAACCCCAACACCTACTCCTGCTTGTCAGAACCAAGATAGTTGTGGATTGTGTGATACTGATCCTGATTTTGGAAAAGTAGATAGTTGTGGACGTTGCCCACAGGATCCTAAGTTTAACGATCCTGTATGTGACTGCCCTGCAGGACAACAAACTGCTTGCGGTTGCGGAGTTCCACTTAGTGAGTGTTGTGACCAAACTGATGTAACAAACATCTTGTTTGCAAGAGATGGTCTAACTCATGTTATGAGAAACCAAACATTAACTTACATTAGA
>JAGRAS010000095.1 GCA_020434465.1 Bdellovibrionales bacterium
AGTGAGCGACAGTAGATATTAAACCTAATGTCGCTGACTAAAATATCTATTCAATTTTATATACATTAAATGACTGAGTTTATTGAAATTATTGGTGGCAATAGATTAGCCGGTTCAGTGCGTGCCAGCGGTGCAAAGAATGCAGTCTTACCTTGCATAATTGCATCTTTATTAACACCTGAAAAATGTACATTTAAAAATGTACCTGCATTAGAAGATGTATCAGTTCTAATTCATTTACTGCAACAGTTTGGTGGGGAGGTTTCAAGTCTATCGGACACTTTGTCTGTTCAAGTTGAAACTTTAAAAGCCACAGAGGCTAGCTATAGTTTGGTAAAAGCTATGAGAGCGTCATTCTGGGTTCTTGCGCCATTATTGTCTAGGGGAGGAGCTGCAAGAGTTGCGCTGCCAGGGGGTGATATCATAGGCGCTCGACCAGTTGATCTTCATTTAAAAGCTCTTACCTTAATGGGAGCAGATATAACTGTTAAGCATGGACTAGTATTGGCTTCAGCACCATCAGGATTGAAAGCTGCTGAAATAGCTCTTCCGTTTCCATCTGTAGGTGCGACACAGCAAGTTTTAATGGCAGCAGCAAGAACTCTAGGCCGAACCATTTTAAAGAATGCAGCAAAAGAACCTGAAGTTATAGCATTGGCGAATATGCTTTCTAAAATGGGAGCTAAAATTACTGGTGCAGGTACGCCAGTGATAGAAATTGAAGGAAATGAAAATCTTTCTGGCGTTGAGATAGAAATCATAGGCGATCGAATAGAAGCAGCTACCTATTTACTTGCTGGTCTTGCAACTGGTGGAAAAGTAAAAGTTGAAGGAATAAATCCTGATTATTTTGGGATATTTTTAGATATTCTTAGAGATATGGATGCAAAAGTTAGTACTGGCCAAGATTGGATCGAAGTTGCTAACAGTGGGAAAATTAAAGCAGTTTCTGTAAGAACTGAACCTTTTCCTGGGTTTGCTACAGATTTGCAAGCTCTGATTATGGCAGCATTAGGTTTAGCTGAGGGTGAAAGTTTAATTGAAGAAACAATTTTTGAAGGTCGATTTGCTCATGCTGCTGAGCTTAAAAGAATGGGAGCTGATATAAGTCTTTCAGGTAATATTGCAAGAATCAAAGGAGTGAAAGAGTATTCTGGAGCTCCAGTTGAAGGGAATGACATTCGTGCAGCAGCCTGTCTTGTAATTGCTGCATGTGCAGCCAAGGGAGTAACTAAAATTTACGAACCCCATCACATTAGGCGTGGGTATTCAGATTTAACCACTAAGCTACGAAACTTAGGAGGAAATATTGGATTTAAACTAGTTGATGAAGAAGATTTTTTATTTGCAGGCTGTTAAAGTTTATTAATGAATCAGATTCCATTAAATATTATAAACAGAATACCTTATAAGCGTGAGAATTTTATCTTGCATAGTGGGATAACTGATATTTATGAAATTTGTTTGCAGTTATCTGAAGCAGATAAATTCCAGATCGCATATATTGAGGGAGCCTTACGCACAGGAAAAACCCATTTTGCAGTTGCATTAACACATGACTTATCGGTCAAAGGCTTATTTCCAAGATTGATTAGTGGAAGTGAACTCTTGAAAAAATTAAACACAAAAGAGTTTGATCATAAGTGGGATAAAAATGATGTATTAATAGTCGATGATTCTGATCATTTTTTTCTTGCAATTGATTCTGGCGCATCTGGAAGTTTTGTTGATTTAATTGAGTCTATGAGGACGGCTAAGAGTAAGGTTATTCTTTTTTCATCTGTTTCAAAAAACGAGTTCCCCTGTGATGAGCATATTTTAAGTAGGATTAATCAAGGTGCAGGATTTCTAATTAAGCCTCCAGATTCAGAAGAAATTAATCCTCTTATTGATGTGATGGCACGGCAAAGAGGGATTAGCCTTTCTGAAAACAAGCGCGAGTATTTAGTAAAAAGAATCCCACGGAGCGTTGAAGAAATAGAGAAAAAGTTAGATAACGTTTCTTATTTATCTCAGTTATTTGGAGAAAAAGTTAAATTTCCACTGCTTGCAAAAAGTGTCTAATCGTCTTTTTATTTTCTATGGGCGCATTTTTAAAGAAAATTGACAGTCACTTATTAGATCCTGTTAGCCCTTACACGCTTGCTGTTTTTAGATTTTTCTTTGGCAGCTTGATGGTATGGGAAACGAATCGTTATATTGAAAAAATTCACTTCCAATGGGGAATCTCAAAAACTTTTTTCCCATTTCAAATATTTTCATTTCTACCAGTTTTAAATGAATATCAAATGAATATTGCACATATTGTAATGTGCATTGCTGCTGCTCTAATTGCACTTGGAGTATTTTTTAGATTCGGATGTTTTATTTTTTTTACTATATATTCTTATATTTTTGTGATTGAAAAGTCCTACTATAATAATCACTATTACTTGATTATTTTATTAACTTTTCTTTTAGGTTTTACCAGTGCTGATAAAGTCTTATCAGTTAAATCTATACTCAGTAAGACATATATAGATACAAGCATCCCGTTTTGGCAGATATTAATTATTAGAATTCAGCTTGTTATTGTTTATGTAGGTGGTGCGATTGCTAAAATAAATTGCGATTGGTTGCGAGGAGAACCGATGGCAAGGTTTTTATCGCATAACTTTGACATGCCTTATGTTGGCAAATATTTTCATTTGAAGCCTGTCATTCTCTTTTTTGCATATGGAGGATTTTTATTTGATTTATTGATTGCACCAGCACTGCTATGGAGGAGAACTCGTATTCCTGCCTTAGTTACATTAGTTTTCTTTCATACTATGAACAATAACTTGTTTAGTATCGGCGTTTTCCCTTATCTGGGGATTGCTTCAGCAGCTATTTTTCTGGAACCAGATTTACCTAAAGTTTTATTACATAAATTTTTAGGGGTTTTTAAATTTAAAAACACAAAACTTAATCAAGATACTAATCAAAGAGCTTCCTTTTCTAATACTACTTATATCCTAAAGAGAAATTTTTTGTGTTTATATTTTTTAATCCAACTCTTATTGCCATTTAGGCACTTACTTTTTAATGGGAATGTAAGTTGGACAGAAGAAGGGCATAATTTTTCGTGGCATATGAAGTTAAGAGCAAAACATGCCGTAGCTATTTTTAGAGTTGTAGATGCCGAAACTGGCAAGCTTTCCAAAGTGAATCAATATGAATTTATTAATGCGTCTCAAGCCCGTAAACTTACCACTAGGCCAATTATGATCCGTCAATTTGCAAATTTTCTTGCTAATAAATACAAAGAAAGGGGATTTATAAATCCGAAAGTTTTTGTTGTTAATCCGGCAAGCTTAAATGGCAGACCATATCAATTTTTAGTAAGGCCTGATGTTGATTTGGTAACAGTTAAAGAATCAATGTTTTCTTCAAGTGATTGGATTGTACCACTTAAAGAAAATCAAGAAATAGGAAATTATAATAGATTAATAGAGAGAACTGAGTTAATTAATGAGGCTATGAAGATTGATTTAGTTAAACTATCAAAATCTAAAGAATAGTAATATGACTGCTTATGTTGCACATATAGGATTTTTAGTAGTTGACTTGCATGTACCTGATGCTCAGTCATTAAAGCAAAAACGATCAGTTATTAAAAGTATCAAAGAGCGTATTAAAAACAATTTCAATGTTTCTGTTGCCGAACTTGGCGAACATGACAAATGGCAGCGTGCTGTTATAGGAATTATAATGTTAGGAAACGATAAAAGTTATGTAGAATCTATCTTGAGCAAAATAAGAGATAAAATATCAATGAATCCTGGGTCGCATTTGATTGATAGCCAGATACAATGGTTATGACTTCTTGTTAATCTAAGATTATATTTCCATTGTCTCTAAGTATTTAGGGATATGAGCGTCCCAATCCAACTTTTTTTTAAGTTCATCTTTTAACCCAATTGCACCTTCCGGTTCGCCATGTACAATTGCAATTTTTTCAGGGGCTGTTTTTAGAGAAGTGCACCACTTAATCAAATCTTCACGATCAGCATGAGCACTAAGCCCACTAATTTCATCAACTTCAGCTCGGATTTCAACTTCTTCACCCAGTAATCTTAAGCTGGTGGCTCCGTTTTTAATCCAAGCACCACGACCGCCTGGAGATTGATAACCCGCAAAAACAAGAGTATTTAAAGGGCTAGATATCCTATGCTTAAGATGATGTAAAATTCTCCCGCCGCTTAACATTCCACTTGCAGAGATGATCACCATAGGTTCTTTAATTGAATTTAACTTAATTGACTCTGATCTATCGCGTATAAAATGCAATTTATCAGGAGCAAAGGGTTTATTACCTTCTTTTCTTAAGTTAAGTGCAGCTTCATCATAATCTTCAGGGTGTTGACGATAAAGTGTAGTTGCATCACTAGCCATTGGTGAATCAACAATAATTGGAATATTGGGAATACGAGAATTTTGCTTAAGCTCTCTAAGATAGTAAAGAATTAGTTGTGTTCTGCCTACCGCAAAAGCTGGAATTAAAACAACACCCCCACGCTCGCAAGTTCTGTTAATTATTTTTTCCAGTTTGTCTAAAGGATTTTTTTCTGAATGTGATCTATTGCCATAAGTAGATTCTATTAAAAGTAAATCCTTACAATCTGCAGGCTCTGGGTTTTTTAAAATTGGAACATCATATCTACCAATGTCACCAGAGAAAGTTATACCTGCTCCTTCAATGTTTAGTTGAATAGATGCTGCACCTAAAATATGTCCCATTCGATTCCAGGTTGCTGTTACTCCTGGTAGAAATTCGATTTTTTTGTGAAAACTCACAGCATTCATTAGTTTTAAAGCTACTTCTGCATCTTTCTTTGTATATAAAGGAAGAGGAGGGTGGTGACGTGATTTTGAGTGTTCTTTACGCCACTTTGCTTCTTCTTCTTGAAGTTGTGCGCTATCTGGCAGAAGTAGCGTGCATAAATCAATTGTTGCCGAAGTTGCAAATACAGGAGCGTTCATCCCTAAGGAGCAGTAGCGAGGCAACATCCCTGTATGGTCTATATGAGCATGAGTCAACAAAACTGCATCTATCTTCGAAAGATTAACAGGAGCTTGTCGCCAGTTTCTTTCTCTTAACTCACGGCTGCCTTGAAAAAGGCCTACATCAATTAGAATTTTTTTTCCTGCCCCTTCTACAAGAAACTTAGAGCCAGTTACAGTTCCTGCAGCGCCTAAAAAAGTTATTTTAACGCCCATGAAGATTCCTTTTACTAAATTAATCAATTCAGCATATCAAAATAATCTAAGATTAAAAACAGATGTTTTATGCTATCTTATTTGATTGTTTGACAAAATAGAATGCTCAAATTGTCCAAAAGAATTGCTTTCAAGAAAATCAGAAATAATCATTTTTAAGTCATCCAAAGAATTTGCTTCTTCAACTAACTTACCACGAAGAGTGCCAGCATCTTTAAAGTTAGATATATAAATTTTAAAAAACTTTTTCATTGCATTGAAACTTCTACTTCCTTGCCAGCGAGAGCAATAAGCTTCGGCATGCTCTAGAAGCATTTTTAATTTCAAATTAGTATCTAACTCTGCAAAAATAGGCCTAGATATAGATTTGTTAAATACATAAAGATCATTAAAAACACCTCGCCCTATCATAACTCCATCAACACCATATTTTGTATGCATATCTTGTGCTTGAAGCATTGAAGTGATGTCTCCATTCCCAATAATCGGAGTCCTTAATTTTTTTTGATTTCTTAAAATAACTGCCTTACCAATTTCTTCCCAATCAGCTGGAACTTTTGACATTTGTTTTGCTGTTCTACCGTGTAAGCAAATTGCCGCTGGTTGAAGATCTAGCAAAAAATTTACCCATTCTTCAGTTTTTTTCTTTTTGAAGCCAAGGCGAGTTTTTACACTTACTGGAATATCGCCTGCACCTTCTTTTGCTGCAAGAATAAGCTCTTTTGCTAAAGGATGGTTATCAATTAGCGCTGAGCAACATCCATTTTTTACAATTTTAGGTACAGGGCAACCCATATTGATATCAATTCCATCAAAATTCATATCAACTAAGAGTTTTGCTGCTTTATAATAGTTCTCAGGGTTATTTCCCCAAATTTGAGCAACTAAAGGGCGCTCTTCTTCAGTAAATTGTAGTCGATGAATAACAGCCTCTCTACCTGGAGAAAATAAACCGTCTGTGCTTGTGAATTCAGTAAAAAAAACATCGGGTCTACCACAATTAGCAACTAGACGTCTAAAAACTGTATCCGTTACATCTTCCATAGGAGCCAAGACAGAAAAAGGTTTTTCTAAATTATCCCAGAAAGTTTGTTTTGTTTCCTTTTGACTCATACTAAAGATTGTAGCTATTTAATGCTTTACAAGCAATTTTATAGACAATGGTGACTATAAGTAGTTTTTGCTATATTCAGCAAAGGTGTATCTAGCCTGGCTAGCTTAGGTTTTACCGTTAGGTTTGATATCTGCTGTCGCTGGCTATAAGTAAAATCTGCGTTAGCAGATTTGCCAGCAATAAAACGGTAATTTCTATTGTCGAGGACTATATACAAAGAAGATTTGTAACTTAAAAGTAAAACTTAATGTCGCTCGGTACAAATGGATAGTAATCAAATAAATGATAAGGCGCATCCTCAAGGGGATATAGTTTTTTTTCGCCATTTTCTTTCACTTGGTCCTGAAATACTATTATTTATTAT
>JAGRAS010000096.1 GCA_020434465.1 Bdellovibrionales bacterium
CTTTTAAAGCAACATCCTTTAAGAAATCGATATCCTTTTTTTCAGGATCGATACTAGCACTGTCATCTTGGATTTGTTTGTGAGTCATGTATAGAATATCGGTATAAAACTACCTAAACTATAGCTTCTTTGACCTAAATTTCTTTTAGTCACCATAGCCAAAAATGTATATTATTTAGAGATTTTTCAAGGATTTCGGCAGATTGCACTATAGTATTTTTCTTTAAACAAACTTAACTTACTAAATCAACCTTTCAGCTAATTCGAATAGAGTACTTTGTGAGTCTTGGGTTTTTTTGATAGATGCGATGGCACCAGACGCTTCAAATGCATTTATGATTTTTGGAACATCTCCAATTGTTGAAAAACCAACAAGGACTATATTAGAAAATTTCTCTTTGATTTTTGCACATAAACTTGAGCCAACAAGGTTTTCTGCTAAATAGTAGTCAACTAAGATTACCGTAGGATCAATTTGCTCTATTTTATCTAAAATATCCTCAACTTGCATCCCTGCTTGATGATGAATGAAAGAAGCTTTTCCGTCAGTTAACAACATTAAAGCTGGAATATATATTTCAAAAACTCCAGCAGAATCATCTATTAATAGCACTCTTTGATTTTTAAGTGTGTTATTTAACAAACTAATACTTGGCAAACTATTGCAGCTAGGTAAGCCAAGACTCTCAAGTTCTGTATTGATCTGATGTAAAGTAACCACTTAATTTCGGGATCCAAAAATACTACTTCCTACACGAATAATTGTAGCACCTTCCTCAATTGCTATGCAAAAATCAGCAGACATCCCCATACTTAATTCGAATTTTCTTGAAGACAGAACTTCACAAATCTTTGAATTTTTTAGACAAAGTTTTTTCAGATCGCTCATAGCTCTAAAGTCCGCTCTAGCATCCTCTGGCTCATCATAGAACTTTGTAATTGTCATTAGTCCGGAAAACAGAAGTCTGGAATTAATATCAAAGTTGTTTAAAATAAAATCTTCAACAGCAGATATTTCAATCCCCTCTTTATTAATGTCATCAGAAACATTCACTTGCACTAAACAAGGCAGCTGTTTTCCTTGTTTTTCCAATTCTTTTTCCAAACTAGCAACAAGCTTTTCAGAATCTATCGTTTCAATATAAGTAAATAACTCAACTGCGAGTTTAGCTTTATTTGACTGAAGGTGCCCTATTAAATGACATTCATGATCATCTGCTAAATGCTCTCTTTTTAATTTATATTCTTGTACATAATTTTCTCCTAAGGCTGGTTTTAAGCCTAAAGATTTAGTTAGCGAAATATAGTTTTTTATTTTATCAGCAGATTGTTTTTTAGAAACGGCTAGCAAACTTATTTCATTAGGATCTCTGTTTATTCGCTCACAAGTTGATTTGATTTTACTGACTATACTCTTAAAATTATCTTCAATATTTTCATCCATAGACTAAAAGTCCAAACTCTAAAAGTTTTTCACGTAATTTACAACTGTCTAATCCAACTATACTATCATAGTTACCAGTAATTTTATTAATAAAGGATGAGGCAATGCCTTGAGCTGCATATGCTCCTGCTTTATCCATCGGCTCACCAGTTGCAATGTAAGACCAAATATCTTCATCTGATAATTTACTAATACTCACAACAGATTCACTTGCAACTACACAATTTTTTCCAAGATCCTCGCAAAGTAAAGCAAAAGAACTCCAAACTGAATGATCTCTGCCAGAAATTAATCTTAGCAATCTAAAAGCATCATCTTCATCAACTGGTTTACCTAAAACTTCACCATCGATAAATACATCAGTATCTGCAGCTAAAATCCAAGATGTCGGAAATTCCATTGCAACCTTTTGTGCTTTTTCAAAAGCTAAACGAGAAGCATATTTTTCTGGTGATTCATCTTTCAATCTAACTTCTTCTATATCTGGTTTTTGAATTCTAAAATGTAGCCCCATATCTTCTAGGATTTTTTTTCTTCGGGGTGAGCCTGAAGCCAAGATTAAATCTGTCCCTGTTCTTAGTTTAAACATTGATTATTGCTTTAAAATTGTAAGTAAAAATTTACCTATAGTTAAGTTTATATCATCATCTTGAAATAAATAATTTTGACTTGAAAACTCAACATTAAGAGTCCAAGTCCTCTGATTTTCAAAGTCAAGTTGCTTAATTTTAGCTCCCTTTGCAATTGCAAAATTAACCATTTCATCAACTGAAGGAACGGCAAAGAAAAAATGTCTATGTTCATCTGGCAAAATACTTTTATCACCAGTAAATAAAGATACTAAATTATTCGGTGGTAAATAAAGATATTCTTCAAATCCTAAGTCTGCAAAACCTCTTGCAACTCGTCCACCAGAGGAAAGCTCAGGATTAAAGCCTAATTCAGATAATTCTTGGCAAAGATTTAAATATTCATTTGAAGACCAGAACATATGCAACTAGAGTACTCTTTTTTCAACTAATTCTTCAATCTGATTGCTAACTAAACAAGCGAAATTTTCTGCATCTCGCTCATCATAGGGCAATGGATTGGCCAAGTTTGGCAATCTGGGGCTAAAAGCATGTTTTGCTTTGGGCTGAGACTGTCTTGAAAAAATTAAATAGAATATCAGCGTTTCACTTGGGAAATCTTCGATTATAGGCATAGTTTGATTAAAAGCATCGTAAACTTCATCATCCATAAATCTATTTGGAAGTTTCAGTTTTTTGCATATCCAATTTGCGGCTATTGCTTGGAACGCATGTCGCATTTCATGAACAGCAGTTTCTAAAAGATCTTTAGATATAATCCAAGCGGATCCAAATTCATGTTCAAAAATAGAAACCATTATTGAATAATATTGATCTGAAAATCTACCTTTGCCGTCATAATAAACATTAGTTTTTATTGAATCTGGCTTAGGAATATTTAAAACATCTGCACATATATCAATAACTTTTCTTACTAAGTTTTGCTTCCTAACTTCAAGAAGATCTTGATCTTCTCCAGGAAGAAAACTTGTAGCTATAATGTCACTTTCAAAAATCTTATTGGCAATTATTTTGGTAGTCTCTCCAGTTACAGTTTTAAACGAATCATCCGGCTCATACCAGAACTCAAGTAATTCACAAGCAAGGCAATCTGCAGAATCAAGATCACAACCGCTTTCTAATTGCTTCAAAAATCTACTTAAAACATATTCTGTAAATGCTTTTCTGAAATTATCTTCATTAAAGTAGTCATGAATCCTTTTAAGAAGTTCTTTTGTTTTTTTAGGAACTAAGTGATCTTTTGTGAGCAAGTTTGGATCTATACATAAACCTAACTGGGTAGCAAACTCTAAAACAATTTGAGGTTCAAAACTTGCAAGTTCTTTATCGAGCGCTCTTACTAAAGAGAAACACTCACGCAAAGAACGCTCAAGTTTAGTAAAATTCTCTGGACTTGAAAGATAAAAAAGAGATCTTTCAACTTTCTCAATTTTCCCTAGTACTTCCATTAGTAGATCTTTTTATCTACTCTCGTTCGGAGTAAATTCTATCAAGTTGTTCAACACTAGTTGTTCCACCTTCAACAATAGTTAACCCAGAAAGCCTAGTTAAGACAGCTTTGTCATGAAGTTCTTTTAAACTTAAAGCACCAGAGTTGCACATGGTTGCTTTAATTTTTGCAGTACTTACTTCAACTTTTTCAGATAAAGGCCCAGAATATGGAACATAGGCATCAACACCTTCTTCAAATGTTAAGCCAGATGAAGAACCTTCTTTATAGCGCTGCCAGTTTCTTGCGCGATTAGAGCCTTCTCCCCAATATGGTTTGTAAGCACGATTATTAAAAGTTATTTTTGGAGTTGGGCTTTCATGGGTCATTGCAAAATATTTACCCATCATTACAAAATCTGCTCCCATAGCTAAGGCGATGATAATATTTGTATCATTGTTTAAACCACCATCTGAGCAAATAGGAATATAAATACCAGTCTCTTGAAAATACCTATCTCTTTCTTTAGCAACTTCAAGCACAGCAGAAGCCTGACCTCTACCAATACCTTTTTGTTCTCTCGTAATACAAATTGATCCTCCCCCGATGCCAATTTTTACGAAATCAACACCAGCTTCTTCAACTAAATATCTAAACGCTTCTTTGGTTACAACATTTCCTCCTCCTAAGGAAACTGAGTCACCAGCTTCTTTCTTAATCCACTGAGCAGCTTCAGCTTGCCATTCAGAGTAACCGTCTGAAGAATCAATCACTAAAGCATCTACTCCAGCGCTTAAAAGTGCCGATACTCTCTCTTTATAATCAAAGGTATTAAGGGCGGCTCCAACAACTAATCTTTTTTTGTCATCTGTAAGTTCATCAGGATTGCTTTTATGATCGAAATAATCTCGTCTAAAAACTAAGGCTATTAAATTTTGATTTTTATCTACTATTGGCAAACATTCTTTTTTATTTTGCCACAACAAATCAGTTGCGTCATTTAAACTAATCCCTTCTTGCCCATATACTAAATTTGCAAACGGGGTAAAGTATTCCGATACTGGTCTGCTTAAATCATCTTTAAATTCCCAAAAATCTTTGCTGGTTAACATGCCAACTAGTTTAGAATTTTGAGTGCCATTCTCAGTAATAGGAATAGTAGAGTGCCCAGTCGCGTTTCTAAGATTTACAGCATCTTGAAGAGTTGCGTCTGCTGGTAGGTTTGAGTCTGATTGTACAAAGCCTGCTTTATGCTCTTTAACTTTTTTTACCATTCTTGCTTGATCTTCAATCGACTGTGAACAATAAATAAAAGCACATCCCCCTTTACGCGCTAATCCAATTGCCAGGCTAGATCCGCTTACAGATTGCATAGCTGCTGATACAAAAGGAATATTCATAGAAAGCTTTGGTTCTTCGCCTTTCTTAAATTTTATCAATGGGGTTTTTAAGGAAACATTTTCTGGAATGTGGCATTTTTCTGTTTTTCCAGGCAAAAGTAGATATTCATGAAATGTACGGGAAATATCATCAAGAACACTTACCACTAGCAGTCTCCATTATAGTGTTTTTTATATAGTAGTTTACAAAAGTTTTATTTCCGAAAAAACTTTTGTAAAATACTATAAAGTTCCCATAATACAATTATTCTCAACTTAAATCTACTGAAGTGGATAATATTAAAAATCGATAAAAAACAAAAACTTAAGCTTTTGCTAGCTTTTAGCAGCAAAGATTAGGCGTCTCATAGTGACTCCTTGGACAATCCCTATTGCAAACATGCTAGATAAGACAGAGGATCCTCCGTAGCTAAATAATGGCAGTGGTAAGCCAACCACTGGTAAAATACCAATTACCATTCCAACATTAACGATTACATGAAAGAAAAAAGAAGCTGCAATACCAAAAACAACCAACACTGAAAACAAATCCTTGCTCCTTACAGAAATAGAAAGAATTTTATAAAGAAATAAAAAGTAAAAACTTAGAACTATTACTGCTCCAATGAAGCCCCATTCTTCAGCTAAAACTGAAAAGACAAAGTCTGTTGTATGCTCCGGTAAGAACTCTAATTGTGTTTGGGTCCCACCCATAAAGCCTTTTCCAAAAAAACCACCAGAGCCAACCGCAATTTTTGATTGGATAATGTGATAACCACTGCCAAGCGGATCTGCATCCGGATTTATCAAAGCTAAAACTCTACGTTTTTGATAATCATGCAAAGAGAGCCATGCAGGATAAATAGCTGCAAGTCCTGTAGCAGCAATAATTGACAAGCACTTAATCCTTACTCCCATAAATAAAACCATCATTACACCAATCGCAGCTACCGAAATAGCCGTACCAAGATCTGGTTGCTTAATGATTAATGCTGTTGGAAACAAAATTATCATCAAAGGCATAAAAAGTTGTTTAAAACCATAACCGCCGGGACCAGGCGGATGTGATGAAAGGTATTTTGATAATGCTAAGATTAAAGAAAACTTTACTAACTCAGATGGTTGAATAGTAAAACCTCCGATTGCAAGCCAACGTCTAGAACCATGGGACACTACGCCTGCCACTAGAACTACTAAAAGTAAACAGATTCCTATAAAGTAGAGCAGATAAGCATAGCGACTAAAAATATCTGAAGGAATACTAATTGCAACAAGCATAACCAATAAGCCAGCGCCAATAAACATTGCTTGTTTTACAAACGCTGGACTTTTTATTTCCGCTGGGATCCAATTAAAAACGGCATTTGCACTCTCAGAATAACCAGCACTATAAAGAACTATCAAACCTAGACAGGGTATAAGTAGGCTTATAAAAAATAAGGATAAATCAAACTGTTTAATTAAGCGTCTATCAATAAACATTAGGTACCTGCTGCTTCAACTTCTAATACTTCTGGATTGTTCTTTGCTAACTTTGATTTAAAGTAGGCTTCAATTACTTGGCTAACGATTGGTGCAGCAGTACCTCCTCCGCTTCCACCATTTTCAACTAACGTGGTAACTACAATTTCTGGGCTGTCACCAGGGGCAAACCCGCTGAACCAAGCATGATCTTTATATTGATCACCTTTCAGATTTGCAGAAAGAGATACTACTTGCGATGTTCCTGTTTTACCTCCAACTAATACAGAATACTCACTTGGGATTTGCGCCCGTTTACCAGTGCCAATTGGACTATTAACAACTTGAACCAGAGCCATTTTTACTCGCTCAAGAATTTTCGGATCTACATCAACT
>JAGRAS010000097.1 GCA_020434465.1 Bdellovibrionales bacterium
AAGTTGTTAAGAAGGCTTAGTATTTAAACCTTAATCTTCGGTACTAATAATTCTTGCCCACCCATATATCCTTGCAAAGCCTTTGGGATTTTAACTGAGCCGTCTGATCTTTGATGAACTTCAAGTAGCGGAATTAGTATTCTAGGAGATGCCACGCAAGTATTGTTTAGTGTATGGCAATACACAGTCTTTCCAGAGTCATCTTTGTATCTCATTTTTAATCTTCTAGCCTGAAAATCATGAAAGCTTGAACAGCTGTGAGTCTCTCCATAGCTTTCACGACTTGGCATCCAAACTTCGATATCATTTTTATAAACTTGACCCTGTCCCATATCACCACTGCAAACATCAACAACTCTATATGGCAATTCAAGTAATTTAACTGCTTCTTCTGCATTTTCTAAGAGTTCAGTATGCATTTTAGCGCTAATACTTTCATCGGCTTCACAAACTATTACTTGCTCAACTTTATAAAATTGATGGATACGATAGAGACCGTGAGTGTCTTTTCCATAAGTTCCAGCCTCCCTACGATAACACGGAGAGTAACCTGCGTACCTTAATGGTAATTCTTCACGCGGAATAATTTCATCTGAGCGATAAGAGGTTACAGAAACTTCAGATGTCCCGATTAAATAAAAATCTGGATCGCGTTCATCTAGATGATAAGCTTGATCTTCACCACCAGGAAAATAGCTTGTGCCCATCATGGCATCCCATTTTACTATATGAGGAACGTCAAATAGTGTATATCCTCTTTTATATAGTAAATCTTTAGCTAACATCATGACAGCATCTTGCAATCGTGCCCCGTCACCTTTTAGAAAATAATTTCTTGCGCCAGCAATCTTTACCCCGCGCTCAATATCAAAAAGGTCTAAACTTTTCCCAAGTTCAACATGATCTTTTGGAGTAAAATTAAAGTTAGGAATATCACCGTGACGTCTGATTTCTACGTTTTCTGAATCATCTTTACCATCAGGTACTTTATCTAGAGGAATAGAAGGAATGAAAAGTTTTTGTTTTTCCCAGTCTTCTTTTAAATTCTTATGTTCAGCAGAAACCTCTTTTAGGGTAGTTGAAATAGATTTCATTTGATCAAGTAGTTTTTGCTTTTCATCGCCATTTAAGCTTTTAATCTGCTTATTTGCGGAATTTTGCTCTGCTCGAAGCGATTCCTCATTTTGCTGAAGAATTCGAACCTTTTCATCAAGTTGCAAGAAAGCTTGTACATCGAATTTTATACGCTTTTTTTCACAAGCTGCCTGATAAGCTTCTGGCCTTTGCCTAAAATCATGGAGATCTATCATTTATTAACCTAAATTGTTAAAAGGTAATATGCATTAGCCTCAATATTGTACAGCTTAGGCCTTTTTTGCAATAGTTTGCAATTGGCAAATTGAGTGTTTAGTTTTCAAAAGCTTGCCTGGCTAGCGAGATCTTGGACGGAGTCCAAGTCGAGCAGCAGAGAATAAAGATACACCCCTTATTGATTTGCCTCCGGCAAATTCAATTGCGAGGTGTATATAGCTATAGTAAAGTCCCGTTGTGAATAACTCCTTAGTCAATAATCTTAGTTCTGAAGATGTTAAAATAAAGGGTGAAGTAGTTAGAGTCCGCTATTCAAATCCTGAAAATAACTTTTATGTTTTTACTGTTGCAAGCGATGAATCCCCAGATCAAGTTGTAGTCAAGGGCACCGCTACCTCTGGATTGCAACTAACAAAAGGGGCAAATGTTGCACTTAGTGGGATATTTCAAGAGCATCCAAAGTATGGTAGGCAATTTTTTGCGAAACAGATAACTTTGAGCCAGCCTAGTACAGAAGATGAAATTGAACGTTATCTTGGTAGTGGTATAGTTAAAGGTGTTGGCGAAAAAACAGCAAAGAGAATTGTTGAAAAGTTCGGTAATAAATCTTTAGAAACAATTCGAAAACACCCAGATCAAGTGTCTAAAATTCCTGGTGTTGGCAAACATAGAGCATTATTGTTATCCAAAGCTTTTGAATCATATGATGAATCACAAGAAACTTTACAGTTCTTAGTTGGAAAAGGGCTCTCTCCCGGGCTTGCTCTTAAAATCTATCAAAAATATAAGTCAGAAACTATTAACCTAATTTCACAGGATCCTTATAGGCTAACTCGTGATTTGCATGGAATTGGTTTTAAAAGATCAGATGAAATTGCACTAAAAAGCTTTAACTTAGCTCCAGACTCACCGCAAAGGCTAAAGGCAGGTGTTTTTTATGCTTTAGAAAGTTCAAGAAATGATGGTCATTGTTATTTGCCAGTAAACACGCTTATTCAAAGAGCCAGTGTTATCCTTGGTCTTAATACTGAACAAGATTTAAGTGCTCATATTTTTGATCTCGAAAATGAAGGTTTTATTGTAATTGAAGATGAAAAGATTTATCTGAAGACACTTTATTTAGCCGAAAAAGTCTGTGCTGATTTTATTTCAAGACGCTGTGGCTTTATTGTAGATTCCGGCATAAAAGTTAACTTTATCGAAAGTTGTATCAAAGCTGCTGAAAAAAAACTTGATTTAAAATTTAGCCAAGATCAGATAGACGCTATTCACTACGCTACTCAGTATAAACTATTAATTATTACTGGTGGCCCTGGTTGCGGTAAAACAACTTTAATTAAAGGTTTAACCTCTGTTTTTGCACAAGCAAAGAAAAATATTTTACTAGCTGCTCCTACTGGCCGCGCTGCACAGAAAATGGCTTCAGTATGCGAACTTGATGCACAGACTATTCATAGGCTATTAAAATACGATCCAATTAAAAGATCTTTTCTGTTCAATAAGTCTAATCAACTAAAATTAAACGATGAGCCTATAGATGTGCTTATTATTGATGAATCATCAATGATAGATATTCAGCTTGCTAAAGATTTGTTTTCGGCAATTCCCGCTACGGCTACCTTAATACTTGTAGGCGATAAAGATCAGTTGCCTTCTGTTGGTCCTGGAAGAATGTTTGCTGACTTGGTATCATTGGACGATGTTAAAACAATTAAGCTTTCAAAATTGTTTAGGCGATCTGAAGAGTCGGCAATAAATTTTATCGCACATCAAATTAACTCAGGAATACCACCTGAAATTCCCGAACCCGATGGTCAAGTTAAAACAGATGCTTATTTTATTTCGCGAAAAACTCCTAGTGAAGCAGCGCAGTTAATAGAGAGCCTTGTTGCTGATCAAATTCCTAAAAAATTTGGAATTGATCAAAGTGAAATTGCTGTACTCACACCTTCCAACCGTGGAGAGCTGGGAACTATTGAGTTAAATAAACAAATTCAGGCAAAAGTTAATCCATTTTCTATTAAGGCAAATGAAATTGAGTTAGGTGAGATGATTATAAGAAGGGGAGATAAAGTTTGCCAAAGAGTTAATAACTATAATATTGATTCAGGTGGTGTTTTTAATGGTGATTTAGGTATTGTTACTAAAGTTAATCGGAAGGAAAACTCAATAGTTGTTAAGCTATGGGATGATAGAGAAATAAATTATAACTCTGCAGATATTAATCAGCTATCACTTGCATATGCATCAACAGTTCACAGATCGCAAGGTTCAGAAATTCCCTGTGTAGTACTTGCTTTGCACGAATCTCACTATACATTACTTGAACGACAATTGATTTATACCGCTGTAACAAGAGCTAAAAAGTTACTTATAGTTGTTGGATCATATAAAGCATTGTCACTTGCAGCAAAGCGGGCAACAGCAAAGCATAGATTAACTTTTCTAAAAAATCGCGTGTTAGAATTAAATACGTAAAAACCATACACAAACTTTTTAATACAAGAATCCCCATTCTCCTCTGCTAATCATACACCGGTTTGAAATTATTAGTTTTTATTCTTTAATTTATATCCCTAGCTTTTTTTATTAAGAATAGTTGAATTTTTTATGTTAGTATTCAAGCAATTGGACTGGGCATGAGTGATACTGCAGAAGACAAAAGTAACTTTGCAGTTACTAAGGATCTTGAAAGAGTTAATTTAGGCATAAACATGGATCCTAACGGCCTAAGTTTATCTGCTGGACACCCATCTATACACCAAAGAGATATTGAAGCTTTAATTGCCTTTACGAATCATCCAATTGCTTGTTTTCAATTTACCAAAAATATTGATGTTAGGCTTTCAACAAGAAAAATAGTTGATGCTGTTTGGGAACGTGATTCTGTTTGCATTGAAGCAAATCACATGTTTGCAAAAGGTTTGAATCGCGATCTTTCTGAGCTTAAAGGCCTGTCATTTGGTGAGCTTTTTCCGCCTACGACAGAGCATTTTGAAATGGTAAAGAACTGGGCTTTAAGTAATTTTATTCTCGAAAATTGGCAGATAAGAACTACTAGCTTTGCTGGGAAAGAAAGTATTCGGAAATTTTCAATTTTTCCAATTATAAATGCTAATATGATTTCAAGAGTTTGGATCAGCTACCAAGACGTAACTGAGCAGACTCGGCTAATTGAAATGCTTGAATCCGCTGAGCAGCATTATCGAACTTTAGTTGAGAGGCCAGGTCTTATACTTGTTAGAGCCAGGATTGATGGAAGTTACGAATATTTAACCCCTCATGTGTACGAAACAGTAGGTTATCCAGCGGAAGCATTCAAAAAAAATCCCAACTTGTTTAAGACTGTATTGCATCCCGATGATGTTGATAAACATGAAGTGATTTATGAAGCAAGGCGTAATAAAAGTAAGGAAATTATCGAAACTGAGTACCGAGTAAAACATTCCGACGGTACTTATCATTGGTTCTATGAAAGACAAATTCCAAAGCTTGATGAAAATGGTGAAGTTGAATTTTTTGATTCAATTGCGCTTGATATTACTCGTCGTAAACAATTAGAAACAGATTTAAGACACGCAAAGCGTATGGAGACTTTTGGCAATTTAGCAAGTGGAATTGCACATGACTTTAATAATCATTTAGCGGTTATTCTTGGTCAGATAGGCCTGTGTTTAAACGAACTTGATAAAGAAAATCCCCTTTACGACAGATTGTCTGCTGCAGAGTGTGCTGCTTTAATTTCTGCTGAAATTGCTAAAAGCCTTTTATCCTTAAGTCGAAAACAAGATGGATCTTTTGAAGTTCTGTCTGTTAGAAAATTAATTGAAGATGCTGGATTATTATTAAAGCATACATTTTCACCCTCGATTACTTTAGATATTAACTTATCTGATAACTTGGCTAATATTAAAGGGAATGCAGTTAGTCTTCAACAAGTTTTAATGAATCTTGCTGTTAATTCTAGAGATGCCATTAAAAGTGAAGGTATAATTGAAATAAAGGCTAGGAATTATAGAGTAGATAAGCAAACAAAACTAAAAAAATATACTAACGCTCCTCATGGGAAGTATGTTGAGTTTAGTGTAATTGATAATGGTTGCGGTATCCCAAGCGAGCTATTGAATCAAATTTTTGATCCTTTCTTTACAACAAAAAATAAGGACGAAGGTACAGGTCTAGGATTGAGCATGGTATATTCAATTATAAAATCACATTCAGGTTGGGTAAGCGCAAGCAGCAATAAAAACGTGGGCACAGAAATTAGCTTTATAATTCCTGTAACTGACGCCTCGCTAAGTAATATTAAAACTACTGAATGGAATCAAATTAAAGGCGGTGAAGAATTGATTTTAGTTGCTGATGACGATGAGATGGTTCTCTCTATGGTAACAACAGCGCTTGAAAGGCAAGGATATACTGTTATTACAGCTCGAGATGGGGAAGAAGCTGTAGAAAAAATCAAAACTTGTAGCCCGGAGCTTGTTTTACTTGACTACACAATGCCAAAAATGTCAGGCAGGGAAGTTTTGGATAGTTTGCAAGATCTAAATTTAACTACTCCAGTTATATTGACTAGCGGTTATGGTAGTGGCAGTACTTTTCATGAAAATGCAGGTGTGAAATTAAAGCCAGGAGAAATTGCAGATTTTATTTCAAAGCCATATCAGCTACAAGATTTACTATTAAAAGTACGCCAAGTTTTAGATGAACAGCATAAATAATTAAATCTTATTCAACAAACCAGGGAAAAGTAGTTTTTTTATCATTACTGGTCTCTTGTATTTTGCCAGCTTTCTTTTCTGCAAGTTCAGCTTCAAGATTCTCAAAATCTTCTTTCTTAAGAGAAAATAAAGTTAAAACAGGATTGTGAAAGCCGTAAGTTCCGTACTCTGGATTAATTTCTTTAACAATTGGAACTCTCTCAAAGACCTCTCTTAACCTTTGTCTAACTGCTGCATCAGATTTTGGTTGGGAAAAGTAACGATCATAAAAAAGACTAGATAATACAAGGTATTCTTGACCTGAGCTTTTAAGCGAACGTATATCTAGTTTTGGCATTATCTTTGCGCGCTGAATATAAGTTATCTCAAACTCATTATTCCAAAATTCAGGAGCATATCTTCTCCAGTCTAGGTATATTTTAGATCCACGAGGAAGGTTATTTAGCATCCATACTTCCATCTGCCTACGAGTATCATTTACTATTTCAGAAGAAAATTGATAACTCCTATATGCTGGGAATCCAATCGCAACAATTAAAAGAACTGTGGCTAGAGTTTTATGATTTGCAGCTCTTAAGCGT
>JAGRAS010000098.1 GCA_020434465.1 Bdellovibrionales bacterium
GCTTCTAAAATTATCTCTGAAATTAAGCAATATGACTCGACAATCGAAGTAAAATTACTTTCATATAAACAAACTAATGAAAGCTTTGATTTGTTGTTTATTATTTCTAGTGCAAAAGCAGCTGAGGATTTCATTAATCAATTTCAAAAAAAGTTGCCTGTAGTAGTTTTTATACCTAAGCGTGATAAATCAATTGCAGCAAAAAAACTTTATGCTCGTGCATTAGTCTTAGTTGACTCTGATATAAACAAAACCAGATTTGCATTTATTGAACCAGTTTGGTCATTAGAAAAGTCACTAGCTGTAATTTCTTCAGAATACGTATTTCATCCACCACTAGTAATCAGTACCTATTCGAGAATTATTGATTATTTAAAACCACATAAGAAAGAGTTTTTCGCCTCTTTAATATGCATGGTGTTTTATGGTGCTTCAGATGGCGCAATCCCGTTTATTGTAAAACACATTCTTGATGGAATCTTTACCAACCACAATACGCAACTACTTTATTTATTGCCCCTTGCAGTAATGCTATTTGCAATATTTAGAGCAGCAACTGACTTTGGGCAGCAGTTTTTGATGGCTAGAGTTGGGCATAAAATTGTGAGAGATATTAGGAATGCAGTTAACCGCCACCTGCTTAAACTTTCTCCTGGATATTTTATCTCTCAATCAAGCGGCGGACTTCTGTCACGAATCACAAGTGATGTTGTGCTTGTAAAAACACTACTTACCAGCTCAACAGCTTCATTAATTAGAGACTTCATAAGAATACTTACATTAATAGCGGCTGCTATCTATCTAGATTCAACTCTTGCTTCAATAGCCCTAATAGCAGTCCCAGCTATTATTTTCCCAGTTTATAGGTTTGGAAGAAGAATAAGAAAACTTACCAAGCTTGGGCAAGATGCGATTGGCGCCTTAAGTTCACTTTTACATGAAAGCATTTTAGGGAATAAAGTGGTTAGAATATTTGGTAGAGAATCTTTTGAAGAGCAACGTTTTGCCAATAAAAATAATCAACTCACAGATACATTTGTTAAGTCAGAACGCATTCATGCTTTAGCTGGTCCCGTTAATGAAATTTTAGCGGCTCTAGCGATTTCAATTGTAATATTGTGGGGTGGCAGCACAGTAATTCATGGAAGTCGCAGTCAAGGTGATTTTATTGCTTTTTTACTTTCAATCTTTTTATTGTATGAACCACTAAAGCGGCTTAGCAAACTTAATAATTCAATTCAAGAAGGTCTTTCTGGAGCTGAGAGAATCTTTGAAGTTCTTGATAGAAAGCCTGATATTATTGATCCGCAAACCCCAAAACTTCTCTCTGACAAAAACTCGATTGAGTTTTGTAATGTTGATTTTAGATACAACCGTGGAGGTCCTCTCGTACTAAAAGATGTTAGTCTAACAGTTGATGAAGGATCCAAAGTAGCTTTAGTAGGTTTTTCTGGTGCAGGTAAAAGCACGCTGATTGATTTGATTCCTAGATTTATGGATCCTACTGCTGGCAAAATTTTAGTTGGCGGTATTGATTTACGCTTAGTTAAAATAGCAGAGCTTCGATCTCGCATAGCTAGCGTTGGTCAGCATACATTCCTTTTTAATGATTCTGTATTTAATAATATTCGCTATGGTAAAGAGGATGCGACGGAAATGGAAGTACATGCTGCAGCTAAAGCCGCTTTTGCCACGGAATTTATTGAAGAGTTATCTGCTGGATTTAACACTATAATAGGCGAAGGCGGTCTAACACTTTCTGGAGGTCAAAGGCAACGACTTGCAATTGCTAGAGCAATTTTAAAAGATGCACCAATCCTTATTCTAGATGAAGCCACAGCTTCACTCGATAACAAATCAGAGAAAGAAGTTCAAGCTGCTTTGGAAGCCCTAGAAAAAAACAGAACATCAATAATCATTGCACATAGGTTATCAACAATCATAAATGCAGATAAAATTATTGTTATGCATGAAGGACGAATTGTTGAAGTTGGCACGCATCAGGAACTTTTAAATTTAAAAGGTTCATATTCAAAATTATATGCGTTACAATTTTCTACTGCCGGAGAAACTTTAAAAAATGAGCAAGCAGCTTAATTCCATTGCTGAATTTACAGTTGGCTGGCTTGGTTCTCTAATGCTAGCTAGCATAAAATCTACGTTAAGGTGGACAAACATAAAAAATGCAGAAGATAATTGTTTTTGGGAGTTCTCTGAGCCTGGAATTTGTGCATTTTGGCATGATCAACAACTGATGATGCCATGGTTATTCCTAGATTTTAAAGGCGACTCAAATAGAAATATCTATATGCTAATTAGCCAGCATAGAGATGGCAGACTTGTAGCTTCAGCAGTTGAACGCTTAGGAATTAAAACCATTGCAGGATCATCTACTAGAGGTGGCAAAGAAGCAATTTTTAGATTAGCTGCAAAAATCAGAAAGGAAAATTTTGTGGCAATAACTCCAGATGGCCCTCGAGGACCTAGACACAAGGTAAAGGATGGAGTAATTAGACTCGCGCAACTTACCGGCGCACCCATCTATCCAGTTGCAATTGAAGTAAAACGAGCTTGGGAGTTCTCTAGTTGGGATAGAATGCGTTTAGCAAAGCCATTTACTAAAGCAACAAGGGTGATAGGAGATCCAATTTATGTTCCGCGTCAAATTCCAAAATCTAATAACTACGCAACTGATTTGGAAAAAGCCTTAATTGAAATAAGCAATCTTGCTAAATTAAAGGCTCAAGAATGAACTGGATCTTATTATATCATTTAGGCTTGATTCCAATATCTATAATAGCCACACCTTTCTTCTTATTAAGTAAAAGAGGTCGAGAAAGATTAATAGAAAGATTTGGGTTCTGGCAGTTAAAAAGCCAAGATGAATATCTCTGGTTTCATGGGGCATCACTTGGCGAAATTGCTGGGATCGAACCTGTAATACAAAATCTTAAAAAAAATGATTTAAAAAATAAAATACTAATTACTTCATCATCTGCCACTGGCTTACAAAGAGCTGAAAAGTTTGCTGATCAAGCAAAACTACTCCCCTTTGATAGTTTTTTCTTTTACAACAATGCATTGAAGGATTTAAATATTAAAAGACTAATTATTTCTGAAACTGAACTTTGGCCGGGTTTGTTAGATTATGCAAAACACAAAAAAATAGAAACTGCAATTATTAATGCCAGAATTTCAGATTATACAGTTAACAGCTACAAACGATTAAGATGGCTTTTTAAACCCCTTTTTCAACACTTATATAAATTAATTGCTGTGAGCGAAAAGTCTAAACAAAGATTTATTAACCTCGGAGTATCTGAGAAAATTATTACTGTACTTCCTAACACCAAGTATGACAAAGCCAAGGCATTATCTTCTCCTGCAGAAAGCTTCGGAACTGAAATCTTTAAAAACCAAAATACCATCATCACTCTAGGATGCTTGCGGCCAGGAGAGGAAGAATTTTGGTTCCCAGCAGTTGCTAAAGCTATCCAAAGTCTACCGATTAATTTTATAATCGCTCCAAGGCATGCGGAAAAATTTGCTTACTTTGCAGCAAAGTTGTCTGAGTACAATATCTCTTTTCAAAGCTGGTCTGATATAAAAAATACTAACGCAGGAGATAAAAAAGTTCTGCTTTTGAATGTTTACGGTAAACTTGAAGCTGCCTATTCCATATCTAGCGCTGCTTTCATTGGTGCTACATTAGTAGATATTGGAGGTCACAATCCTTTAGATGCTGCTTGCTATGGCTGTTATTTAGCTTTAGGCCCTTATGTTTCAACTATCGAGGAAATTGTATTAAAATTATTATCAGAAAATGCATGCATAACTATAAATTCAATTGATGATGCATTGAATTTTATAGATTTTGTTTGCAAAAACCCTGAAGAAGCTAAACTAAAAGGTCAAGCTGCCGAAAAAGTTTATTTAGAATTTAATGGAGTTTCTAAAAAAGTACTTATGAATCTTGGGCTAGTTGAAAATGCTTAAAGTCTTAACTTGGCTATATTCGAAAATTATAAATCTAAGAAATATTCTTTATGATAAAAGCATCTTGCCAACTTTTAAATCAAATTTACCGGTAATAAGTATCGGTAATATATCTATTGGTGGCACAGGCAAGACCCCATTAGTTAGATACTTATGCCTAGAGTTGAAAAAACAAAATCTTAAGCCAGTTGTATTGACACGTGGTTACAAAGGTTCAATTTACGGACCTCACCTAGTTTCAAAAGCCGATAGTCATCTTGAAGTTGGTGATGAACCACTTCTAATCTGGGAAACAGCAAAAGTTCCAGTAGTAATTGCAAAAAAAAGAGTAGCAGGAGCTTTGTTCATTGAGGAAAATAATCTAGGAAACATTATTATTCTTGACGATGGCCTTCAACATCGCTCTTTAAAACGCGACATAGATATTATTTGCATTGATGCAAGTAGTTCACAAAGTTTAGACAATTTTTTTAAAGGTAAAGTAATTCCTTCCGGCAATCTAAGAGAACCCTTAAAACATGCTCTTAAGAGATCTAATGCATTAGTTTTTTCGATGAGGCAACTATCTCAAGAAGCGCCTGACTACATAAAAAAACATTATAGCTATCTACCTGATAACCTAGATAAGTTTATTTCAAAACTTATTAATCCACACATTAAAAGAGGTTCTGAGAAATTAACGGCACAAGCAGTAACTGCCTTTTGTGGAATTGCTAATCCAGAGGCCTTTAGGAAAACTCTTGACCAATTAGGATTTGAAGTAACTGAATTCATCAGCTTTAGAGATCATCATAATTTTAGTAAAACTGAATTAGAAAAACTTAGCGACATCGCTAGTAAGACTCCACTAGTTTGTACAGGAAAAGATTTTGTAAAATTACCTGATTCAATCAAACAAAAAGTTTATTGTTTAGAATTTGATTTGGAGGTAAATCCAAATCTTCTGAAACTTATTAAACCGAATTCAGGTTATTAGGTTTCAACTTTAAATTTCATATCCCTTCGCTGCCATGCATGCTATTATCACTGATATTACAGCTGGTTATGAGTATAAGTATTCATTTTAGTCTAATTCGAGCATAACTTCATATGCAAAATAAACAACATAAAATTGCTATTGCTGCTTTAACTGCCACTTTGGGGCTAGGTAATTTTGTATTATCCAAAATAAAATCAGACTGGAATCCTGAGAAAGGCGGTGTTGTAAAAGCCTTAGCAGAGTTTGATAACCCAAAACCTTTAGATAGCTTAACAATGCCGATAAGTGATTTTATTGAAGAAGAACAAAAAACAAAACCAGTTGACCTTAATCAAAAAATTACTCTTGAAGATATTAGAATTGGAAAAGTTATAATTAACTATGATCCAGAAAAACAAATGTATTTTTCTGAAACTGTAAAAGAAATTCAAATTCTTTTAAGTCAAGCAACTGGAATACAGCTACAAATAGATGGCATTGTGGGCCCCCTTACTACTAATGGTATAGGCACAAATAGCATAGGAGCAGCACGCTGGTACGCTTGTTCACGTGGCTTAAAAGATCGCTCTGGTGCAATAACAGCGGAACTACTTTTAGCGCTTGAAACTAACATGCCAGCATTACCATTACTTGCAATAGGAGAAGCAAGTTTAGCAGATATAGCGAATGAACGTCTTAGTTTATCTGGCACACCAATAATAATTAGTCATAAAGAGCATGGGCAATTTTTTTCCAAAGCTTATCAAGAGGCTCAATTTTTTATGCAAGAAGCAGGTATTGACTTAGGTCACTATGGAGCAGATGGTTATTTCGGTCAAGATGGAGTCACAAGACTTCTACCAACATATTTACGTTCAAGAGGAATCAATGTGGCTAGCTATGCGTTGACACCATTAATTGCAAAAGCATTAATTGATCAAAAACCTCCACTTTCAGTTCAAGAGGAAATTAGAAATATAATTTCTAAGAAATGGTTTAAAGAGCTGATTTTAAAATAAAAAAAAACAATAATTAAATTTGCTCTAAGTTTAGATGATAGAGAGAAATTAATACTCTTCCAAATTTTAAATTCATCTACTTTTAATGATCTTAATACCTCACATATTAAACAAGCATTAAATATTATTATTCAATGTGGAAAATCCAACTTAGCAATATTGGCGCATTTATTTTCCTTACCAGGTTCAGAAAATAAACCATCTATTCTCACTCGCCCTTCTTTTGATTTAGATAGAACACCTTTGGTAAGTTGGCTACATGAGATAAGCTGTGGAGAATTAGATCCACGAATCAGCCAAGATCTTAGACCCCAATTGATAAGAAATTTGATATTAGATATTGTTTTTCCTTATACCTATACGCAAGACAAGCATAATACTTGTGGCACAATTCAGGCTTTGAAATATTTTTTTCATCGATATCCTGGCGAGGCATTTAGATTAGCTACTGGCCTACTAAAAAAAGAAGGAAGAGTTGCTATGTGCAATGGAGATTCTCTCATACGTGATGAGGATGTTTTCAGTTCAGACAGTTCTTTTAACCGCACATTAGTTGAAAGAATTTTCGAAGCTTCACTTATGGAATATATAAATGGTGAGGCTGACTATCAAAATTCTATTGA
>JAGRAS010000099.1 GCA_020434465.1 Bdellovibrionales bacterium
TTATTAACTAAGTAATTTTTCAATATGCTTTACTAGATCTACAGGTTTACAAGGTTTAGTTAAAACTAGATCGCAACCAGCTTCTCTTGCTTCATCATGTACTTCTGGATCGTCTACAGCAGTAAAAGCAACTATTGGCACGTTAATTCCCTTCTCTCGGATTAAGCGCACACATTCTTGGCCATTCATTTTTGGCATCATTAAATCTACTAAAATGATATCTGGGCTTTCTGTTTCAACACAATCAACAGCAGAAGCTCCATCTGCTCTTCTTACTACATCAAAGCCTTTATCTTCAAAAAGGAAATCTACGATATCAAGTGCAGTTACATCGTCATCAATAATTAGAATTTTTCTGTTGCTCATTATTAGTAATCTTTAAATAAAAAAGTCTGTACGTCTTACGGTAAGATTCAGTATCTCTAGTAATGGTTTCCTAGCATAGGGATGAATTTTAAACAATTTATATTCAATTTAGAACGTTGTTTAAGGCCAAAAGCCCATATTTGCATTTATAGTAAAAGTTGGATCTAAATAGGGTGCTAACTCGTCTAAAATAAAGCGAGTTTCAATTTTTTTTGAAAATTATTCTATGTTTGCATTAGAGCTAGAGATGAGTGAACCCTCACCGAGGAGTGAAAGCGTTTTTATTAAAAAACCTGCGCTTATTATTGGGGGATCAAATTCAGCCACGTTTCAAATTGAAGAATTAGCTTCGCTAGATTATCAACTTTCAGTAGCAAGAGAACTTGGAAGGAAATTTAGAGTTACTCCAGTTAGTACCTCTGGCGAAAAGATTTCAGCAAATCTTTTAGCTGGTGTTTATGAAGCAGAGGCAGAATTTAACTTAGGTTCTGTATTATTAAGAATTACTGCAGTTGATGGAGATCTGGCTGTTAAGGAAAACGAACCACCTGATAGAGCAGGGGTCAGAGTGCTACGACAGTCTGCTGCAAACAAAACCCCATATCTGCCAGCACTAATTTTATCAGATAATCTGTCTGGGATATTTTCGTTTGTCCCGGGGCAAGTAGTTTATGTCGGAAGGGGAGTAGAAAATACTCTACAGGTTGATTCCGAAGATATTTCTTACAAACATGCTAGAATTGGTTTTGAATCTGGCTCATTTTGGATAGAAGATCTTGGATCTACTAATGGTACTTTTTTGGATGAACAACAAATCTCCACTCGGACTAATTTTAAACCAGGAAGTAGTGTAGTATTAGGCCGTAGCACGACAATAACTGGAATAATAAGTGAGCGTGATTTAGATAAGAGTTCTTTGTCTAGTTCTAGCCAATTAAAGCCAAAAGCAAAACCAGAATTGGCATACCCAGCGTTAATCTCTTTAGCAGAAGTTGTTCGACCTTCACGCCTAGAGTTAAATTTAAATTCTACTGTTAATGTTGGTAGGGATCCAAAAAATGATCTTTGGCTTGGTGTCCCTCATGTCTCTAGAAATCACTGTTCTCTCTCTATTTTAAAAACAGAAGAAGTAGTAGTTAAAGATTATAGTACAAATGGAACTGTCTACGATGAAGGAGTTTTAACTCACGGCGAGGAGTTAGTAATTCGTAATCATCCTAGAGTGTTTAATTTTGGGCATGGGATTACTGTTGCTCTTTGTTTTAATAGAGACCAGGAAAGAAAGTTTACTGACTCTGGAGGAGATGCTGCGACCTTTATTGATTTATTAGATGTACCTGTTAATAAAATCATAAAGAGTAAAGAGTCAGCTCGTGGAAACCAAGACAAAGTTTCATATATGACTAGAATCAAGGTCATGTACCAATCTTTAAGTTTTTTTGGACAAGTTTTGTTAATTTTTACATTGTTAGCTGCTTTTGTAATTGCCGTTTTAATTGCAGGGCTACTAACACAAGTTTTAATTTAGGTTATTTGTATTGCGTAAGCAGGTCAGTTAATTTAGTAATTCTGTTCTGTCTAACGTAGGTTTTAATATTTTGGAGGAAAAAATGGCAACTGACAGTACTGAACTAACTTTTGTACGGTGTCCGGCATGTAGGAGTTTAGTTCCAGCAATGTCTTCTAGGTGTAGGATGTGCGGCGCAGGATTGGATCCTGTTAATGAATCTAAAGACGCTAAAGAACAGCCTGCTTCAGATCGTGAAAGAAAGAAAACAGTTGTCTATAAACCAGGAATGGAAGTGGCAACTGAGGCTCCTGCTGAAATTGAGAAACCGGAAGATCTTCCTGTTAAAGAAGCTTCAAGCGATCCCCTTGGAAGTTTTGTTACTGAGGAAAGTACATCGCAACAAGAACCTAGCTTTGAACCTGTGCAAAAGTCAGAGCATTTAGAAGCAATGGATGAATCAGAAATAGATATTCAACCTGAAATTGAAATGACACCAGAGCCTTCTCCAAAAGTCATTGTTGAACAAGGAAAGGGTAAAAGGGGTGGCTTATCATTTTCTAATACTTCACCGGAAGAAGCTGAAGTTAAAACTACGGAGATTGAACCAAAGCTAGACGTTGATCCTTTAGCTTCACATTATGATGATGTTCAGCATAAAGTTGAGCCGGTTAAGCCAGCTAAACTAGAAGCACCTAAATTTGTAGCAGAGAGATCTCAGCCTATGCCAAAGCAAGTTAACTCTAGTACAAATAATGGAGCGGCAACTATGAAAAAAAGATCTATAGGTGAATCCTTGGTAGGGTGGTTAGTTTCCGCATCAAATGATGAAAATATTATTGAACTAAGAGCTGGCAAGCGTTTTATAACTGCTAGTCAGTTAAAAGACTCCGATTTGGTTCTTGATCATGATAGTATTTCTACACCACATGCTATGCTTTTAGTTTTGGACGATGGAAATTGCGTGGTTCAGGATTTGATGAGTGATAATGGAGTTTATGTAAGATCTTTCAATGAGAGTGACTTTGTTAAGACAGAAGAAAGATTTGAGCTAGTTCATGGTCAAAGAGTAGTTTTTGGCGATCTAGAATTTATTGTTGTTATCATTCCAAGATAAATGTAGGGATAAATGAAAGTTTTGCTAAAGAATTTAATTCTGCTTTTTGTTGTCGTTTTAGTTGGCTGTGACACAGTTCCCGTTGCTGAAGATTTAGATCAACTTCAAGCAAGGCAGGTTGTTTCGGAGTTGAGTAAATACGGGATTAGTGCTGTCGCAGAAAAGGGTTCTGGTAGCAGGGCTAAATATAGTGTAGCTGTTAGAGGAGTACAGTATCATCAAGCTGTGCAAATTCTTGAAGAAGAGTCTTTGCCAAAAGATAAAAAGCTAAGCTTTTATGATTTGGTTGAACCAAAAGGTTTGATGCCAAATTCCAAAGAGATGGAAGACCTGCGCTTAGATAGAGCGATTGCAGTTGAGTTAGAGGAAGTTATCTCTGCTTACTCTGGTGTTAAATCAGTTGATGTATTACTGAGACTTAATTTTAGATCCTCAGAGCAATTGCCAACAGCAAGTATTGTCTTGAAATTAAATAAAAGTAATGCAGTTAATACTGAGGAACTACTTAGATTAGTCACAAAAACTATTCCTGGTATCCCAAGAGAAAATATTGAAATCATTAGTCACAGAGAAACTGATTTTGCTGACGGCTCACTAGAAGAGGTTGGAGTTAAGCGAGTTGATAAGCGAGTTGTTAGTGTGCCTTTAGTTCCCTTTTTATCTAAGTGGCAGATTCCAGATGGTCAGTATCGTAGTCTGGTTTTTGTTTTATCTGGGATTGTGTTCATTGTTTTTTTAATAGGCTTTGTACTTGGGTACTGGCTTGTTGTTTATTTAAGATCAGGTAGATTAGTTGATGAGCATAGTTTACGAGAAAGAACTCCACCAAATGAAATGCTTAGAATCCCACCAGATTATGATCGTTCAAATTAATTTTGGAGATACTTAGATGCCAATAGGCAAGTTAAGAAAATTAAAACCACAAATGAAAGCCTTAACATCCTTTGCTGTATTGCTTGATGGAAGAGAGGCTGTTGAATATTTGGCAAATGATTTGAATTTGGGAAATATGTTAAGTGAAGCAGCAGAAGAGTTGGCGAGTTTGCCTATCGAATTAAGGTTAAGTTTAATTGGAACTGAATTAAGAAGTTCTTTGCTTGAGCTTGAAAAAAAGGTTGATTAAGCCAAATGGTTAGTGAGGTGGAAGAATCAATTGAAGACTTAAATAAGCAAATCAAAAGAACTGAGGAGATTATTGTTGAACGTAAGAAAATTTTGGATGCTTTACTTGATGAAATTACACAACTGAAACTTAAGATTGAAGAGACTGATAAATTATTAAAATCGCCTGGAGTGGATGTTGGAAAATTGCAAGTAGCTGAGTCATTTATGAGAAAAGTTAATTCAAGCCTAAAAAGCTTGGAAGGTAAGATGAGTCAAGCTAAAGTTGACTTTGACAGGGCAGTAGAGAGAAAAAAAATATTAAATGAGGAACTTAAACAGATTGTAGAGGCAAATGGCAGTCAGTGAGCAACAAAGTTCAGTTTTTGAACCCTGGTCCCCAGAGATGCACTTGGAACAAGTTAGCCAAGTTTCTGTAGATCTATCAAAGGGTTTTCTTAGATCGAGGCCTCAAGAATGGTTCCCTGGATTTGCGTTTCAGTGGGCCCCTTTTTTTCATTCTTTAGCTATTGATGCGAAATTAGTTGAGGTTGCTCCAAAGATAAGTTTACCTGAAGTTAAATCTCAATGGCAGTATTTTCAAGTTAATTTTGATGGTGAACCCTTATTTGTAGCAATTGATCCTAATTCTGCCGCTATAATTTCTAATTCAGTTGTTCCTGGAGCTGATAAGAGTACAAAAGATATCTCCTTAGAATATGTAGTTCGCCGATTGATGGGCAGCTTAAGTCTATCTTGGTCAGCAGGGAAATCAGATCTGCAGTTCGCAGGTAAATTGGAATCTGCCCCAACTGATATCAAAACAACTGCTATAAAATTAAGTGGAACTATTAATACTTTGGCTTTAGATATTTGGTTTCTTTTAGGTTCTCAAGTTGTTAATAAACTAGATAGCTTATGGAGGAGTCAGCTAAGGTCTTCAGTAAATACTGATACCAATCATACCCATCAACTTCAAGTGGAATTAACTCAACTAGCGGTTCCAACATCATTGGTAGGGGATTATACAAAACCAGGTACAGTAATTGATTTAGAACTTGCTGTTGCAGATAAGGTTTATCTTAGATTAGATGGTAAGCCATGGTTGAATGCTAAACTTTGTATTTCTGGTGGAAAATTTGTTGCTAAAATTTCACCTGGTACACTACCTCAAGCTAATATTCCAAGTGAAACAACGCGGCTAAGTATTGATTTAGGCTCAATCGTCATAGACTCTTTGAGCTTGGCAGAGATTGGCCAGATGGGTGCTTTTTTAACTACTCAAATTCCCGTGGCCAACACTGGCAGGATGATGATTCACGACTCACAAGCAGCTAGCGTTGAAATTGGTACTTACCAGGGAAGATTCGCTGTAAAAGTACTCTAAGCTTTAAAGAATTAATACTTTGATTTCAGATAAAATATCTTAAGCTTTGACAGTAAATTTTTCCTATAGCTCTTATCAATTCCCTGCAATATCATATGCCCATGAATGGAATAGACGGAATAGTACACACTGGGTTAATAATCGTTCTTTTTAGTTCTTTTGTTAAAGTAGCAGTTATTTTCTCAATTTTAAGTTTTGCATTTGGGCTTGATCGCTTTGGAATGGGCGTAGCTACTTTCGCATTTGCTCTTGCGGTAAGTTTTATAGTTATGGGGGATCAAGATGGGTCAGGCTCTACTCTTAGCAAAATTGCAAAAGGAGAGAAATTGGATTCTCAAAATTATTCTGAATTTGTCACTAAAAATGCAGATCCTAAGTTAATCGAAAAATTTTCGGCGGTAGCAGTAAAAATTTCACCTGACAAAGTGCCTGCTCCTGAAATTAATACGATAGCTTTTTTAGTTACTGAATTGCGAGAAGCTTTTAAAATAGGGTTTATGCTTTTAGTGCCACTTTTGATTATAGACTTATTAGTTGTAAATGTATTGATGGCATTGGGAATAACGCAAATCTCAGCATCTTTTATTTCGATTCCACTGAAAATTTTATTGTTTATCGCAGTTGATGGTTGGGTTTTGCTAACAGAGAAAATACTTTCAACTTATATGTAAGGGAATATGGAACAAGAAATTTTATTCCAAGGCATAAGAACTTTGTTTATAGTCACGCTTCCAATTTTACTCGTTACGAGCCTTGCTGGTCTCTTAGCCTCAGTTTTTCAAACCTCTACTGCTTTGCATGAACCAATAATTTCATATGTTTTAAAGCTGCTGTCGGTTGTACTTTTGTTATACTTCATGCTCCCGCAATTTATTCGTACGATAATTAGTTTAACTCAATCTGCCTTTGGTTTATGATACTTATTATTTGCATGATTATATGTTATTTTCTTGGTTTTAGATACGGCTGTGGGCTTGGGTCTTTAGCTCTTGGATTCTTAGCGTTTTATTTTGCAGATATTTTAGGATTGGATCTAAACCCTTACTCACAAGTTTTACTAACTTTATTTGTCGTTTCTGCGCCGCT
>JAGRAS010000009.1 GCA_020434465.1 Bdellovibrionales bacterium
AACTTGAATAAAATTTCTCACGTTCTTGATTGCTTTGATCCGGTTGCTTTTCTTGACTCTCAAGGCCTGGCTCAGAATAATGTTGCCTGTTGTTATCATCTGTTGATAATCCCACAATTCCCTCTTGAAAGAATTCAAATTTAAACACTATTTTACAATTTATTTGAATTTAAAAAAGTAAAATTATCAACAACAAAGAATCACATTATATAATTATAACCTATTAATATAATTGAGGTTTTATTAGTCACAATGAAATAAGGACTTTGCACTTCTAAATCAATTTTATCATTAATTAAATTAGTATTTTAAGTGCGTTAAAGCTAAAAGTGAATTTAACAAAATTATAATCGTCAGTTTTATCTAAGGCCTAGAAACTCGCACTATGATTGTTAACACAAACATACCAGGCAACTTGAAAGTGCAACTTGAAAGTTTTTCTAGTTTAGCGTTGGTTTGTGTAGCTATTTTCTGTTGTTTAGAGTAGATCAAAGTGTGTTTTTCTAAAGAATATTTTAACTAGGAAGTATTCTTTTTAATTATATCAGGGAGATAAAAAAGATGACGCGAAAAGTTTTTATCCTCGCTACACTTCTGGTTGGAACTTTTGCATTAGCTAATTCAGCTTCTGCGCAGACTGATCCTTCAGAGCTTTCTTTTAAGCGAGTAAGAGCAAACAAAAATGTTACTTTTAAAGCATCCGATGGATGTGGATTGCTAACTGACGATGATAGCAACACTGTTTCTAAAATAACAATTGTTAATAGCGGAACACGAGTGAGACTTCCTGCAAGTTACAAGCTAAAATCAAAAAAGCTTCCAACTAAGTACAATTGGTTTGCTTGCGGAACTGTAAATAATCAAGTTGGTCTTTATGCACGCAAAAAACAAACTTCAACTCCAGTTGAGATAAGTTTGAATTTTGAAGACTTTGACGCTAAGCCTCAAAATCAAGGTATAAGCTGCTCTAAGAATAGACCAATTAGAGACGGTAATGGCGGCTGGTTGCATAAACCAGTATCAGACAATACTGGCAGCATGGTAGATCTATTCCCCGCTGAGCTAAGCCCAAAAAGCTGTGTTTGGTACTCAAAAGCAGGGAAAAAAATTACAGGCACTTATGGTTACAATAGATCTAATCCAAATCGTGTAACTGTAAGACCTAGCAATAACAAGCGTTGCTCGTCTTTCCCAAATAACATTACACTTCGCTGTAAGGTTAGTAACCAAAATTGGTGCTGGAAAATTCCGAATCCTTGTACAAGGTATGATTAATTTTTCAGATAAATCTTTTAAAAAGGAGGCTTTTAGCCTCCTTTTTTTTTATTTGATAGATAACCTAAGATCAGTTTGCTTTTCTTTAGATCCCAAAGTCTGGTAATAAAAGTTTTCATAAGTTGAAATTAGACATTCTTTGCTAAAGTTATCCTCAACTCTTTTTCTAGCAGCTACAGACATTTTATTATACAATTCATTATCGCTTAAAATACTTGTTACATGTTGTGCTAAGCTTTCAACATCACCTACATCCGCTAGCAAGCCCGTTTCGTTGTTGATAACAACCTCTGGTAGACCTTCAGTTGTTGAAGCAACAACTGGCAAGCCACTACTCATCGCTTCCAAGGCGGCCAAACCAAAACTTTCATTCTCACTTGGAAGAATAAATAAATCGCAATTTCTAATTATTGCAGCAACATTATCTTGTTTTCCTAAAAAGCAAACATTTTTCTCAAGTCCTAGTTCTCTAACTTTAGCCTCCGCAGAAGATCTTTCTGGGCCATCACCAACAAGTAATAAGTGTACATTTAAACTCTTTCTTACTTCAGCAAATGTTGCAATCACATCAGCAATTCTTTTAACTGGTCTAAAATTTGACACATGCACAATTATTTTACCCTCTATTGGACAGCTCCCCATAGACTTCCTAAAGTCAATTTTTTCTTTTTGTGTAGCAATTCTGTATGAAGTTAAGTCCACAAAATTAGGGATAACTTCAATCGGAAATTCCGTCGGCACATTCAACTTATCGTAGGTTGCCATTCGCAAAAACTTCGAAGGTACTGTAACACCGTCTGACTGAATGATAGAAAAGCGCGTTATAGGCAAATAATTTCTTTCATGCCCAACAAGAGTAATGTCTGTACCGTGAAGAGTTGTAATAATTTTAGGTGCCGATTCACCAAGAATTTGTTTTGCTAAATAAGCGCTGGTTGCATGCGGGATACCATAATGAACATGCAAAATATCTAAATTTTCATAGTTAGTTACTTCAACCATCTTTGAAGCAAGTGCTAATGAATAAGGAGGGTATGTAAATAAAGGATTATCGTGTACTTCTACTTCATGAAAGAAGATATTTTCTTGAAATCTGTTTAATCTGCGAGGCACATCATAACATATAAAATGTACCCGATGACCTCTTTCAGCCATAGCCATTCCAATTTCAGTCGCAACAACTCCGCTACCACCAAAAGTTGGATAACAGGTAATTCCTATTTTTAACTTTTCCAAAGTATTACACCTTTATACTTACTTGATTTTAGCAGATATTTTGGATTTAAGCTCGTCAAGCCAGTTGTTTTTGTAAGATCTTAGGCAATCCGTCGATATTATTTGTTCATTTAAAGGAATAGAATTCAGTTTTGGGGCTAAAATACCCTCTAAAAACTCTGATTCTCCAACAAACTGATAAGCCTCATCCCAGAGTCCATTATCAATAAATGTTTGCAAGGTTTTAGTTCCTCCTTCTACTAAAATAGAGGATAAGCCTTTTACCCATAATTTTTCTAATAAATTGGGTAAATACTTCTCACCAGATTCTATCTTTATAAATTCTAAATTGCCCTTAATTAGATCCTGTTTTTGATTGATTACTATAGTCTTGGCTTCAGTGTTAAATAGATTCAACTCTTTAGATAAAGATAAATCCGAATCTAAAACTATTCGCGTAGGATTTCTACCTGCAACATGCCTAACTGTTAAATTTGGATTATCATATTTTGCAGTTGTTTTTCCAACCAGGATTGCAGTTTCTCTAGCACGCCAAAGATGGACTAAGGCTCTAGATTCTTCCGAACTTATCCATTTAGAAGAAAAATCTTTTTTAGCAATAAAGCCATCTTTAGTTTCCGCCCATTTGAGAATTACATATGGCCGCCTATAAGCATGATTGATATAAAATCGCTTGTTTAGATCAATACATTCTTCAAGAAGCAAACCACAAGAAACACTTAGCCCTGCCTCAATTAATTTTTTTATCCCGCCGCCATCTACTTTAGGGTTAATGTCAGGAGCCCCAATTACAACGCGTCTAATTTTTTTTGCAATTATTAAATCTGCACATGGCGGGGTTTTACCAGTATGGGAGCAAGGTTCTAAGTTAACATATAAGGTTGAATCATCAGGAATTTCATGATTTGAGTTTATCGCATTAACTTCCGCATGAGACTCACCGTACTTCTTATGAAATCCTTCAGCAATAATTTGATCACTAGATGTAATTACACACCCCACCATTGGATTCGGCAAGACATCCCTTTCACCCTGAGCTGCAAGCTCTAGGCATCTTTTCATGTATTTATAATCTTTATCTTCCAAACTTGATGTCCTTAATGAACCGTTATAACTTTGAGGCGTATGGGAATCAAGCAAGTCTTAGAAACATGTCTTTATGTCGACGACCTGGAAGCAGCAGAAGCTTTTTATCAGAACGTTTTAGAATTAAATTTATACTCTAAACAAGCAAACAGGCATTTATTTTTCTCACTTGAAAGCCAAATGCTGCTGCTTTTTAAATCTGAGTCAACTTTAAAAAAAGAAACATTGCCAACTCATGGAACTATAGGCCCTGGCCATGTAGCGTTTGGAGTCGAGCAATCTGAAATTGAAACTTGGGAAAAAAAACTAATTGATAAAAAGATAGAGATTGAACTAGTACACAGATGGCCAAATGGAGTAAGCTCAATCTATTTCAGAGATCCAGCAGGGAACAGTATTGAGATCACTAATAAATCAATTTGGGATTTATGAGCTACGACTTTATAGTTCTATCACCACATTTTGACGATGCTGTCTTATCATGCAGTGGTTTAATACTTCAGCAAAAAAGTTTTAATAAATCAATTTTAATACTCACAGTTTTCGGAGGAATTCCTGACAAGCCATATTCAGAGACAGCACAATACTTTCATAGTCGCTGGGGTTTAGACGAAAACCCTGTGCAAATTAGAAGATCAGAAGATCAATTAGCATGTAAACTTCTTGGGGTTGATTTTTTGCATCTAGATTTTTTAGATTGCATTTACCGTTTCGATAAAAATGGAAATCCATTAATTAACTCACACGATGATCTTTTTAAAGTTAAAAAAAATTCTGAACCTGATCTATTAATGAAGCTAGAGATTAAATTAAAAGAATTATGTGATAGTCAAAAAGTAATTATTCCAATCGGGTTAGGCTCGCATATCGATCACTTATTATGCAGAGAAGCTGCTGAAAGTGCGAATCTTGATTGTTTTGCCTACTACGAAGAATATCCATATTGGGCAAGAGAGGATAGAGATCATAAAATCATAAAGCCAATTGAATTTTCAAGACAACCTCTAAACTTGGATAACAACGAATGTACTCGAAAAAAATCAGCTATTAACTGCTACCAACATCCAATTAAAAGCTTGTTTAAAGCTACTAAAATTGAAGAAAGCTTGGAGCCCTATGCTAAAAAAGTATGCATGGAAAACTATTGGTTAAGATGTGTCTAAATTAAAGCAAATTGGTATGTATTGTAAAACTTTGATTTTTATATAAAATATGAATAGGCTTAATTATTAAGGAATACTATGAATAAAAATTCATTTTTTTCTATAATTTTAATTCAAATTGTACTGCCTCTGTTTTTCATCAGCTCTTCGTTTGCAAACACTGACATTGGAAATGGCAAGCTCTATACTTGCAATGACTCAAATATTATTTCAGTTAAAACTAATGAAATTATTGCCACTAACACCGCAATTAAAAAATTTAAAAAACTTATAAACAAGCAAAATAAAATTTTACAAAATACCTCCAAAGGAACTAGTCGCTATAAAAAAGCAAAAAAGGCAAGAAAGAGAGCCAGAAATGGCTTAAGTGATACAAAAAGCTGTCGCGATGGTGAGCTTGAGTCATTAGATATAGCTGGAATATGGTCTATTGTACTTGAAAATGGACTTACTCCTAATGAGAATGGTTACAACTCTCTTGTCCTCACACTTAAGGATGATGGTACATTTGTTTCAAACTATGATAGCGATTCATTTGATTGCGAGTGGGAGGGTAGTTATAGCCTTTCAAATGATTCATCAAGTGTTTCAGTAACAACAGACTCCGCCACTGGTGGTACATTCTGCGATCAAGCCGTTGGTAAAACACTAACTGCAATTGTGACTCTCTCAGAAGACGGGAACAGATTAACTTTAGATTATCGGCCTGATGCAGCTTTACAGGAGTACATCAAAGGTTCATTTATTTAAAATTTAATTTCAAAACTATCTCTGTCTTTTAAAAAGGGATATTGATTTCTAATTTGAATTAGCCGATCTGCATTTAACTCAAATGTAAACAGCCCTTCTTCTTGCTTTGCATCTAATACCAATTCTCCCCATGGATCATGAATTTTAGAATCACCAGCATATTCTAGATTAGGATCGGTCCCAATCCGATTTACCCCAACAGTAAAAGCTAAATTTTCAATTGCCCTAGCCTTTAATAAAGTATTCCAAGCATCCCTTCTAACTTTCGGCCAATTTGCCAAGTTAATAAATAAATCGTAGTCATCCTGATTACGAGCCCATACTGGAAAACGTAAATCATAACAAACTTGAGGTAAAACTCGCCAACCATTGATATTGAAAATTTTTCTTTCTATACCTTGTTTAAAAACATCACTTTCTAGCCCGTAGGAAAAAGTATGCCGTTTGTCGTAAAATTTATGTTCTCCGGTATTTTCCATCCAAATTATGCGATTGAAATAATTTTTATCCTCTTCAACTATAATACTACCGGCAATAGTTGCTGAACTTTCAATCGCTATGTTTCTTAACCAGGAAATTGTATTTTGAGAATAAGCGGCTATTTTTTTTACAGAATCCATATCCACTGAGAAACCGCTAGTAAACATTTCTGGCAGTAGAATTAAGTCTGTTTTTAATGCTTGCTTGCTTATTATTCTCTCAAACTTATCTAAGTTTTCTTGTGGTGAATTCCAAACTAAATCTGTTTGTATAAAACTGACAATTAGATTTTGCATAAAATTTCTGCGGCTTGTTCAAGTGTTTCATTTGTTTTAGCAAAACAAACTCTTAGTAAATTAAATTCTTTCTTATCATGATAGAACGCAGACATAGGAATTAGCGCAATCTTAAATTCTTTTGCCAGCCATTCACACATTTGCATATCTCCCTTATCACTAATTTTTTCATAACTTAAAGTTTGAAAATAAGTTCCTTTAGCAGGGACAAAATCAAAATTAGAACTTTTGATCATCGAAAGAAATAAATCTCTTTTAGCTTGGTAGAAATTAGCTAATTCTAAATAATGTGACTTATCTTTTAAAAACTCTGCTATTGCATGTTGCATCGGTCGATTTACACAAAAGGTAATCATTTGATGAACGCTTCTGAAATTCTGCATTAAATCATTAGGTGCTACACAATAAGCTATTTTCCAGCCAGTAACATGATAAGTTTTACCAAATGAAAATACAGCGAAACTTCTATCGGCAAGTTCCGGATGAGATATTACAGACTGATGTTTCTTATTATCAAAAATTATGTGTTGATAAACTTCATCGCTTAAAACTAGGATCTGCGTATCTCTAATAAGCTCCGCAAGGCTGTTTAAGTCTTCCTCTTCAAGTATAGTCCCGCTTGGATTATGCGGGGTGTTTATTATTATAAGTTTAGTTTTGGCACTAATTTTTGACTTAACTTTTTCCCAATTTATTTTAAATTCAGGTGGTTCAAGCCTAATAAATACCGGGATTGATCCATTAAGTTTAACTATCGGACTAAAACAGTCAAAGGCTGGTTCGAAAATAATTACTTCATCTCCTGGATTCAAAACAGAACTTGCAGCAGACATCAAGGCACTATGCCCACCAGGTGTTATTGTAATCTGAGTATCAGGATCAACATTAATGTTATGGGTAATCTTAAACTGTTCTGAAATTGCTTCGCGTAGCTCCAATATTCCTTGCATGGGCGGGTACTGATTATTCCCAGCTTGCATACTCTTGGTGACCAATTCTTTTAAATGATTAGAACAGTCAAAGTTTGGAAAACCTTGAGCTAAATTCAAAGCACCATACTTTGAAGCGAGCGCATTCATCAAAGAGAAAATGTTTGTCTCTTGCAAGCCAATTTTACTTAAAGGTTCTGTTTCACTGGTGGCCACATTATCTTCATAAACTATTATTGACCGGAATATCAAGTTTTGAAAAAAGGGTAAGAAATTAACAACTTAAAATTAGATCACCCTGGTTGTAACTTTGTCTTTATGACGAATAATTTCGCCCTCAACCATGTAAATTACATCTTCAGCAATATTAGTAGCTAAGTCAGCAATTCTTTCTAAATTTCTTGAAATTGAAAGCATAGAAATAATTTCTTCTACCTTACTCGGATTCTCCCTAACTTTATCTTCAGCAACTTTAAAATTAGCCCTGTGTATTTCATCTACAACATCATCGAACTTAAAGACATTTCTTGCAGTATATGAATTCATCTGCACAAGAGAATCAAGACTCTGATTTAGCATTTGATTTGTAGTTTGAGACATTTTTTCAAGGTCAAAAACAAAATAATCTGCGTTTACTTCAGAAAGCTTAATCGCTCGAGAAGCAATATTAGCTGCCAAATCTCCAATTCTTTCTAAATCATTATTGATTTTTAAAACTGCAACTATAAACCTCAAATCAATCGCAACGGGCTGATGTAAAGCAAGAACTTTCAAGCATTCTTCCTCAACTTCGACTTCTCTTTTATTAATAAATAAATCTCTATCAATCACTTTTTGAGCAAGTTTTATATCTTTATCATGGACACAACGCGCAGCGTCATACACCATTTCCTCAACTATGGTAGCAAGACTTATTATGCTTTCCTTAAGGTTGTTTATTTCTCTTTCTAAATGCTTAGCCATAAAATCCTCAATGTAAATTAACCGAAACGACCTCGAATATAATCCTCCGTTTGCTTTTCAACAGGTTTAGTAAAAATTTCTTCTGTTGCACCAAATTCAACTAGCTTACCTTCGCAAAAAAATGCAGTTACATCTGACACTCGAGCTGCTTGCTGCATATTATGAGTAACAATAATAATTGTATAGTTTCCTCTTAGGGAATCAATTAAATCCTCAATTTTAGCTGTTGATCTAGGATCTAAGGCTGACGCAGGTTCGTCCATCAAAAGTATTTCAGGATTAACTGCCAAAGCTCTAGCAATACATAATCTTTGTTGCTGACCACCTGATAATGCTAATGCACTATCACTTAGCCTGTCCTTAACTTCATGCCAAAGATCGGCACCTGTTAAGCTTTGCTCTACAATTTCATCAAGGTCATTTTTTCGCCTTACACCATGAAGCTTAGTACCATAAGCTACATTATCATAAATAGATTTTGGAAACGGATTTGAACGTTGAAATACCATTCCAACTCTTTTTCTTAAGTCAACTAAATCTGTGCGTTTATCATAAATATCCTGGCCTGATAAACTAATAAGACCCTCTAAACGAGTGTTTGGAATAAGCTCGTTCATTCTATTTAAAGTTCTTAGGAAAGTTGATTTTCCACAACCTGAAGGGCCAATCAAAGCAGTAACTAGCTTAGCTGGTATATCAACATTGACATTAAATAATGCTTGCGAGTCTCCATAAAAAAAGTTTAAGCCATCAACTTTAATAATCGGCTTTTGGTTTGTTTCTTCTTTGATAGTAGATCCTTTTCTTTCTATTTCTGTTTCGATAGCTAACATAAATTACCTTTTAAGTTAAGCGTTTTTGAAATTTAGCTCTTAAAATAATCGCAATCAAATTTAAGCAGAGCAAAACTATTAATAATACTAAGATCGCCCCTGCTGCATTTGCATGAAATGAAGTTTGAGGCCTTGATATCCAGTTAAACGCTTGGATTGGCAGAGCTGTAAAAGATGAAAAAATACTATCCGGGATAAAGGCTACATAAGTTAAAGCGCCAAGCGTAATTAACGGTGCTGTTTCACCAACTGCTCTAGAAAAAGCAAGAATACAACCTGTAAGAATTCCAGAAATAGATGCTGGAATAACCTGATCACGAATAACTTCCCATTTAGTTGCGCCAAGAGCAAAGGCAGCTTGACGAATTGAATCTGGAACTCTTCTGATAGCCTCCCGCGATGCAATGATTATCACTGGTAAAATTAAAAGGGACATTGTTAAAGCACCAGCAAGCAAGCTTCGTTCAAGACTCAAATAACGAACAAAAACTTGCAGTCCTAGAATTCCATAAATAATAGAAGGAACTCCTGCCAGGTTAGCAATGTTTAATTCAATAAAGCGAGAAAACTTGTTTTTTGTTGCGTACTCTTCTAAATAAATTGCAGCACCAACTCCTAGAGGTAAACTAAAAGCACCCGTTAATATCATCAAATAAAGGCTGCCTACTAATGCGGAAGCTATTCCTGCCTTTTCAGCATGTCTTGACGGAAAATTTGTAAAAAAATCTAAACTAATTCGAGACGCCCCGGCAATTGTTATATTTAAGATTAAAGCTGCTAATACAAGGATTGCTACCGAGACTATTAAAATGCTAATCACTTTAAATGCAATTTCTGCTTTTTTGCTTGCTAAAAACCTCATCCAGTATATCTCTCTTGAAAACGGTTTCTTATCCAAGTGCTGATTGAATTTAAAATGAAAGTGATAATAAAGAGTGCTCCTCCAACTACAAAGATTGAATGGTACTCTAAAGTCCCATGTGGAGTGTCACCTAAAGAAACTTGCACAATAAAAGCAGTCATGGTTTCTACTGGTTCAAATAAATTCAATGTTAATTGAGGTTGTTGGCCAGCTGCTATAGCTACAATCATTGTCTCACCAACCGCCCTAGACATCGCTAAAATAAATGAAGCCGCTATTCCACCAAATGCAGCAGGCACTAGAACTCCAAAAATTACTTGCAACTTCCCAGAGCCTAATGCATACGCTCCTTCACGTAGGCTGCGTGGGACTGCGTACAAAGCATCCTCACTTAAGGACGCAACCATTGGTAAAATCATTATACCCATCACTAAACCTGGGCTTAGTGCATTAAAACCAAACAAATCTGGAATAAGCTTTTGCAATAAAGGAGTTACATATAGGAGGGCGAAATATCCATAAACAACTGTTGGGACTCCAGAAAGAACTTCTAGTGTTGGCTTAAGAATTTTCCTAAATTGCGGACTAGCGAACTCACTTAAATAAATCGCAATTATTAGCCCAAGTGGTAAAGCAACTAGCAGAGCAACTGCTGAAGTTAATAGAGTTCCACAAACTAATGGCAAAACTCCAAAGCTCTTATTATAAAAAAGCGGAGTCCACTCAGTACCGAATAAAAATTCTATAATAGATACTTCTTTAAAAAAAAGAATGCCCTCAAGGGAGAGGACTAGAACGATTCCAATAGTTGTTAGAATCGAGATGATTCCACACAAGAAAAAAATAAAATGAATGATTTTCTCTTTGATATCGGCAGCAGTAATACTGCTGCCGAATACGTTTACTACGCTATCCATATAACGAGATTACAGCCCTTTTTTCATCAATTGAGCTAAAGTCATGTTACCAGATGTATTGTCAGCAAATACAGTGCCTGTCACTTGTTTTTCAAGTCTAGCTTGCGCCAACTTTTGAATCTCATCAGGTGAACGAATATAGCCTACTTCAGATGCAAGTTCACTAGCGTTGTTCATATAAAAGCTAACAAACTGCTGAACAACGGGTCTTGTATCAAGCGAATTTTTACTTATGTATATAAACAAAGGTCTCGCAAGTGGTTTATAAACATCTTTTACAACATTTTCAATTGTTGGCATTTGTGCACCATTACCATTATTTGCATCACCATCATCAATACCAAGCGCTTTTAGCTTTGACTGATTCTCAACGTAATATGCAAGCCCAAAGTATCCTAAGGCATACTTATTACTTGAGATTCCTTGTACAAGAACGTTATCATCTTCGCTGCTTGTGTAGTCTCCCCTGCTCGCTCCACCTTCGCCGTTAATTACTTCAGTGAAATAATCAAAAGTTCCAGAATCAACACCAGGTCCAAATAAATAAATCTTTTCATTTGGCCAATCAGCTCGGATTTGATTCCAATGTGTAATCTTACCTTGAGCAGCTGGTTCCCAAATCTTTTTCAATTCAGCTACAGTAATATTACTAACCCAATTATTCTGTGGATTAACAACAACTGAGAGAGCATCATAAGCTACAGGAAGCTCGACATAGTCAACTTTGTTTTCTTTACAAAGATCAATTTCTTTTTGCTTGATTGGTCTTGAAGCATCAGAGATATCGGTCTCACCTACACAGAACTTTTTAAAACCACCACCAGTTCCAGAAACTCCAACAGTTATTTTTGTTTTTGGAGACTTAGAACCAAACTCCTCAGCTACAGCTTCAGTTATTGGGTAAACTGTGCTCGATCCATCTACTTGTATTATGTCGTTATCTCTTGCATCAGCTGATACAGAGCCAGCAGAAAATACTAGGAATAGAGCCCCAGTTATTGTTAAAAGTTTATTTCTCATAATGTTTTTCCTTTCGTGAATAAATTCACATTTAATTATGCTTGGCGGGACTATAGATAATAATTGTTAAGGTTTTGTTAGGGATGTGTTAGATGTTTATAAAAAGCTCTAACTTGTTGGATATACACCTCGCAATTTAATTTGCTGTAGGTAAAATCAATTGTAAGCTGTATTCCAGCCTAAGCTAGCCTAGGCTGGAATGAGTTAACGTATGCCAGATGCAAAATAATGATAAAAACTGAATAGTTGCTGCTTTTATTTTTTTTGCGAGGTGTATACTTATTCTCTGCCGCTCGACTTGGACTATGTCCAAGATCTCGCTGGCCAGGCAAGCATTATAATCTTATTTTCGGTGTAGGCTTAAGCAAAGTTAATGATAATTGTGAGGATATGATGAGAAGAGCAAACGTTTTAGTTGTAGAAGATGAGCCGGATATTCAAGAATTAATCAAATATCAACTTACCAAAGAAGGCTATGAAGTAACTCAACTAGCCTCTGGTGATGCCTGCGTAGACACAGCTAAGTCAAAAAAACCTGATTTGGTGCTACTAGATCTTATGCTCCCTGGGATTGATGGCTTTGATGTCTGCCGACTTTTAAAAGCAAATGAAGTTACAAGTAAAATTCCAGTTATTATGCTAACTGCCAAAGGAGAGGATGCTGATATTGTGACAGGATTAGAACTTGGTGCTGAAGACTATATTACTAAACCATTTAGCCCAAAAGTCTTGGTTGCTCGAGTTAGAGCAGTACTTAGACGTTGTCAAAATGCAATTGCTCCAACAAAAAATAAAAAGGTCGAAGTTTCCAATATCCTAATTGATCCTGAAAGGTTTGAAGTCAAAGTTAATGGCGCGCTAGTTGAACTTACCCACACAGAGTTTAAAATTTTATATCTATTAGTCTGCAATGCCGGAAAAGTTTATACTAGAGAACAAATCGTAACTCGCGTGCATGGCGACGATTACCCAGTAACAATGAGATCAATTGATGTACAAGTAGTTTCTTTGAGGAAAAAACTTGGAGATCTAGGTAATCTAATTGAAACCATTCGCGGAGTTGGTTACCGGTTCAAGGAGGACGAGTGAGGCCGAATTCTTTTTTTTGGCAGCTTTCTGTTTCATATATCACCCTGGCAATTCTCTTAGTTTTTGCAAACTACAGTTTGCATTTAAATTTGATTCCCTTTCTAGTGATAACAGGTTTTTCTTTTCTTGTTTTAAGTTTCTATTTTTCACGAAGAATAAAAAATACCTTTCTACAGCTTGAAGAAGTTACCAATAAAATAGCCGATGGAAAATTCAATTCAAAGTTGAGAGTTGAAAACCCTGAAGAGCTCAGCAGCTTTGTGCAATCAATTAATAAAATGTCGGCACAATTAAAATCAAAAATAGAAAACATTACCAACCAGAAAAATGAGCTTGATGCTGTTCTTTCATGCATGAATGATGGAGTTATTGCTGTAGATACTGATATAAGAATAATGAGCGTTAATAGAGCCGCAGTTGAACTTCTTGATATCGGAGAAAACAACATTAGAGGCAAATTAATTAATGAGGTTGCAAGAAACAGCCAGTTACAAAATATGATTAGAAATGTCTTCGAAAAAGAAGAAGCTTTTCAAGAAGAAGTTAGTTTAAGAAAAAACTCTAATAAAACCCTGGAAGTCAGTGGAACCGCATTAAAAAACGAAGCTAACAAAGTTATTGGGGCTTTATTTGTTTTGCATGATATTACTGAG